>JBDSAM010000607.1:0-5756 GCA_039922135.1 Blastocatellia bacterium | reverse complement strand
GTTTGTTCCGTGCAGCCATATGGATAGCCCGTCAAATAATCCAGTGCGCCAAACATCGCCCCCGCAATTGACGGCGAAGCCTCGATGCGCAACGTTCGGGCTTGCGAGTGCGCGTTGCCAGGCAAGGCCAGAGACAAGGTTTTTTCATAAGCGTCTTCGGCAATTGCCAGCGATTCGCCTTTTGTGATTTTGGTTCCGGCAGGGACGATGGGCATCGGCAGTTCAACGCCGTCCGATTCGGAATTGGTCTTGGCGGTAGCTAGCAGTGTCACGCTGCCCATCTGCTTGGCCGAGATTTGCCAGTCAATGCGCTGTTCGCCGTTCTGCGGAATCGTCACGGTCTGTTGTGCCTGGCCAACCAGATCCGCGCCCGTCACTTTCAATTCCACCTGCGTGACTTTGTCTTCTTTCAGGTAGTTGTGAACGATGCCGGAAATGGTCACGGTGTCGCCTTCGGTGGCGAAGCGTGGGGTTTCCAGCCGCAGGATCAAATCTTTGCGCGAAAGCACTCGATCCACCTTAGCGCCGACGCGCAAATCCGTCGTCACTGCGCGCGCGGTTGCGCGCCAAGTCGTCAGGTTGTCCGGCAGATTGATTTTGACTGTCGCCTTGCCGTCCGCGCCTGTCACCACATCTGGCTGCCAGAACGCAGTGTCTTTGAAGTCCTTGCGAATCTTCGGTTCAACAAGCTGGCTGTCATTTTTGAAGTCGGCCAGTTGATACGCGCGTTTGTTCTTCGTCAGTTGGGCCAATTCCAGCCGTTTGTCGCCGGAATAGCCCGTGAACTGGAAGGCGGCGGAGAAACTGGTGGAAACGCTGGTGAAGCGGCGGCCATAAAACGCTTTGCGAATGTCGCCCGACGAATCGCCGCGCACGCTGTAAATCGCTTCATCCACCAACCCTAGACTGACTTCGACGCCAGCCGCAGCCGAACCATCCGCGTTTTTGGCCAATACCGTGTACGACGCCGGATCGCGCGGTTTGTATTCGCGTTTGTCGGGCATCAGTTCGATGTTCAGGTATTTGTTTGTGGCGGGAACTGAGATGCTCTTGCTATGTTCGTACATCTGCCCGTTGCGAACGTAGGCAACGCTGAAGTAGACGTTAGGCGCAAAGGACTCCTGTATCGGCAACTCAATCATGGCCGTGCGCCCTTCGGCATAGATGTGGCGCGTTTCCAGCACGCGATCAAGTTCGGTCGTCACCAGTAGATGGGCTTTATCTGTCGGCAACATTGCTAGGATGCGCGCAGTCTCGCCCGGTTTGTAGGATTTCTTGTCCGGCACCAGCTTGATGGCTTCGGAATCGCGAACGGCGGCGTCCGCCCAGCCGTTGTTGCGATCAGTGACGTAAATAGAACCTGCGGCGAATTTCACCTGCTTGCCGTTTTCATTAACGATGGCTTCGATGGCAATCGAACCAACCACTGGCACTTTGTAATCGTAATTGGCTTCGCCCTGTCCGTTGGTTTGCACTTCGCCAGAAGAAAGTTCGCGCGTCTTGCGTTCCCACTTCGTGCGCGTGTAGCTCTCCTCTTTAACCTCGGTCTTTTCGTATTTCACTTCCAGAAATGTCAGCTTGACCTTCGTTGAAACTGGCTTGCCGTCGTAATCGCTGGCTTTGAGCTTTACGCGGGCGGTGTCGTTGACCAGATAAACGTATCGTTCCGCATCGGCATTGATCACTACATTGCCGCGCGTACCGATGAAGTTGGCTTTGCCTTCGATTTCGCGGCGGGCGGAATCGGTGACGGTGACTTCGATGCGGTAGCTGAAATCGCGCGTCTCGTCCTTGCCTGGCTGCGGCACATCGAAGGGAATTTCCAGGCTGCCATTTTCATTCAGGCGGCCTTCGCCCTCTTTGACCATATCGTTGCCGAAGCCATATCCGCCCTCGCTATCGTCGCTCTCTTCCGAATCGTCTTCGTCGTCATCGTTGGCCCACCACCATGGGTAATAAGTTGAACGGTAGATGTAATACCTGACGTCGGCATTTTTGACCGGCGCGCCGAAAAAGTATTTGGCTTCGACGGTGTACTTGGTCTTTTCGCCAGCCGCTACGAACTGCTTCGGCGTTGAGACTTTGACCTTATATTCGGGCTTCTTATATTCGGCGACTTCAAAAAATCCCCGTGCGGCTTCGACGCCGTTCAAATGCACCAGAACGCTGTACCCGCCCAGCGGCGCATTCGCCGCAAGGTCTACATCGCCGCTGAAGGTTCCGCGCGGGCTAAGCGTCAGGTCGCGTTGATAAATTTCGTTGCCTTCAGGATTGCTGACCGTGACATGAACGATGCGCGATTCCAGCATTTGATAGCCGATTTCAGCTTTGCGGCGCAGGATGCCTTTGAAATAAGCCTTCTGTTCAGGCCGATAGACTGGGCGATCAGTATAAATATAACTGCTCAGGTTGCGCGTCGGCGCTTCTCCCTCGTCGCCTTCGCCCATGTCGTTGAAAAGATATGAATTGAGATCAGAGACGGCAAAGTCATCTTTGCGGTTAACCAGAATCAGATAATCGCTGGGGCTGACATCTTGATCGGGTGGCGGTTCGGCAGCGTTGTCGGCATTGCCAGCATTGTCTGCTTCTTTCGCTGGTTTAACAGCAACGCGCAGCAATCCGTTTTTATCGGTCTTGCCGGTCGCCAGCAGCTTGCGGCCCTTGACGATCTGCACCGTCGCGTCGTCGCGCGGTTCGCCCGATTTGCGATCCACGGTGTAAACCATCACATCGCCACCCTGCGAAATCTTGCTGATCATTGTCAGGTCGGTGACGACCGCAATGGTGTAAGCGCGCATCCCGTTATTTACGGCTTCGACCAGATAGACTCCTGGACTCTTCTGGCCCAGCGTCACCATTCGCGTATCCCAGCGATTGTCCAGCGGCGTCAGCACCTGCCTGAAACTGTCTTCCAGTTGATCGGGATTCAGCAGCGGCATCTGCGCGTAACTGGCGACGTTGATCGGCAGCCGTTCGCCCGAACGGAACTTGTCGTTGAATGCTGCGCGCGAATCACGGCGGAGTTGCGAACGGAAATAGCTTTTGAAGGTGTAGGTGAGGCCGCTTTTGAACTCGCGCAGCTTTTCCAAAAAAGACGGCTTGCGCTGTTGTGTCTCGGTTACCTCGCTGACAAATTCGCGGTCGTCCTTACCCATCTGATGCGGATTGGCAAGCTGTTTGAAAAACTTGAATGGGTCTTTGACCTTGTAAACGCGGAAATCCAGCGCATCAATGCCCTGATAGTTGACGTAGATTCGCGTCTTTTCCTGCGAACCATAAGCGCGATTGGTCGAAAGCGAAAAGTTCGGCTTGACCGGCACAGGAGAAGCCACCGGGCTGGCATTGGGCTGTGGCGACTGTTGCGGCTGCGGTGTGACACTTACCTGTGCCCCGGTTTGCTCGCCCTGCGCCTGCAACCGCCAGGTCGCCAGTGAAAAAACAGCAAGCAGAATGACCGAATAAACAGAAACAATGCTGAGAAGTTTTCGAATTTTCATATTTTCCATGCTCCGTCGGATCAGAACCAGGAGCGGTAGCGACCGGGTGCGCCGATTGTCGCCTCTCGCGAATAACCCGCTCGCTACCGCCCGCGGTTCTGACTCGGCCACGCCTCATTGCAATATCTTCAATCTGTAAAAGCCGAGAAAGTTTTGATTGCTTTGGACTGGCCGCCAGTGAACATTCGGATGTTGGTCAAGCACAGACAGCCGGACCTTCTTCACTTCGCCATCATCTTCAGGCGAAGAACCGGTGTGGTAAACCACCCAATCGTTCGCGCCTTCGTTTGCCACGCGCGCCGCGCCCAGAAAGATCATCACGTGATAAGGAAACTTTCGCGTCTGAGGTTGATGAAAAAAGAGCAGGTCTCCCGGCTGCGGCAAGCTTGGCTTTTCACCCGGTTGCCGGTCGCGGGTCAGAAACGCGACGTTGTAGTTTTTCAACGTCCGGGCGTCAGCAAACTCTGAAAATTTACCCTTCGCCAAATCTTCCTTTTCAAACGCGTCAAACTCCGTACGAAAAAGCTTTTCTCCGAGCGGGCTTTTCTCCAGCGAATATGCCTTCACGTCGGGCGCAACTGCTTCATAGCCTCCGGACTTCGCTCCCATTCCTTGAAACCAAATCCGATCATGACGACGCAACGCTTCGCGCCAAGCAAATCGCACCAGTCCGGCGCAATCGCGCTGCTCTTTACTCCAATTGTCGCTTAATTCATAAAACTGTATTTCGGCAATGGACGTGAACCACCGGCGAAAATTTGCGCGATCGTCAAACGAATGAAGTTCTGCCACATCTGGAATTCCATCTTCGTCCGAATCACCATCAACTGCCTCAACAGAAGCGGCTGTCGAAACCTTCAATGGCTTTTTGTTTTCGGTATGAGCCTGAGACGGTTTCCCACAGCCAATGGTCAAACAAGCCAGAAGGCATGCCAGGAAGATGGGCAGGATGCACTTTTTGTTCATGGTCTGATGAGTGAAAAGCCGAACTGCACGATACCGAAATGATGTAGCGACGGTGGACACTATAACAAACCCATCCTTGTCATAGAAACTTTCTATCTGCTATCTCATCTCCGGCTTGCCGTATTGGGTGGTTGTGGATTCCCGCAGGTCAAAGCAGTCAAAACATTACACAACTATTACACAAATCGCGCCATTGACTTGCTAGCATCCGATCGTTTTCAACCTACAGTCCAAAACATTTTTTCCAGCAAGGGAGTCGCATGCGAAACGAAGCCACGATCAATTTCCGGCGCGGCGGATTCAACTGGGGCGTCACACTGTTTCTGCTTGCGGTTCATGCGGGTGCTGTCATCGCACTCTTCAATTTTAGCTGGCCCGCCTTCATCCTCGCGGTTTTTTTATGGTGGGTATCAGGCAGCTTGGGCATCGGTATCGGCTACCATCGCCTGCTGACGCATCGCGGTTTTAAGACGCCGAAGTGGATGGAATACTTTCTGACGCTGTGCGGGACGCTGGCGATGGAAGGCAGTCCTATTGCCTGGGTGGTGACGCATCGCATTCATCACGCTTACACCGACCGCGATGGCGATCCGCATTCGCCGCGCCAGGGTTTTTGGTGGTCGCATATGGGCTGGATTTTTACAGGCCATTCAACGCAGCGTAATCAAGAAGCCACGGCGCGCTATGCACAGGATTTGCTAAAAGACCCCGTGCAGCGCTGGCTGATGCGCTGGCATTATTTGACGACGGTTGCGTTAGGATTGGCGTTGTTCGCGGCAGGCGGTTGGCAGTTCGTGCTGTGGGGAGTTTTCTTGCGCATCGTCTTTTCGTGGCATACCACGTGGTTCGTCAATTCAGCGTCGCACGTCTGGGGCAGCCGCCGTTTCGACACTCGCGACGATTCGCGCAATTTATGGTGGGTGGGACTGCTGGCATTTGGCGAAGGCTGGCACAACAACCATCACGCTCATCAGTCATCGGCGCGGCATGGGCTGACCTGGTATGAGATTGACTTCAATTGGTACGGCATCTGGGTGCTTAAAAAACTCGGCTTGGCAAAAGAACTTCGACTGGCTGAATGGCCAAAGACATCACAAAAGTCCTCCACATTCGAGGCCATGAAAGAAATCGTATAGCGATTTGAATTCAGCAATAAGATTCTCCTCCTTTTCGACATCCGGCCTAATGCCTACAATGGCCACACGATGTCAAAGATGAAGTTCGGCAGTCACCGCAAAAAATCCACCATCTTTTTTACTGTACTGGGCATTTGCCTGCTTGTGCTGACAATTG
>JBDSAM010000606.1:0-7976 GCA_039922135.1 Blastocatellia bacterium | reverse complement strand
GGTGAGTTGCTGGCGCGCTGCAGTAATCAAGTCGCGGCTAGGTTTGGCGACCAGATAGCTCACCAAGCTGGTTTCAATGTAAACAGATTCTCTTGCCATAACTTGCAAAGGTTAGTATGCCCAACGTGCCAGCACAGACCCAGAGGTGAAGCCCGCGCCGACGGCGGCAAACAGCACCAAATCGCCGCGCTTCAACTTGCCATCGTCAATTGCATCGCCAATGGCCAGCGGGATCGTCGCAGCGGTCGTATTTCCGTATTTGTGAATGTTCTTGATGACTTTTTCAGGCGCAAGGCCGGCTTTCTTGGCCGCCGCGTCAATGATGCGCAGGTTGGCCTGGTGCGCGATGAAGCAGGCAATGTCGTCACCGGTCAGGTGGTTTTTCGCCAGCATACTTGTGCTTAGCTCTTCCATCTTGCGGACGGCAAATTTGAAGACGGCCTGACCGCTTTGATGAACGAAGTGCATCTTCTTGTCCACGGTTTCGTGTGATGGTGGATGGAGGCTGCCGCCGCCGGGCATGTACAGGCTTTCTCCGCCGCTGCCGTCAATTTCGTGGTGATAATCCAGAATGCCGAATTCTTCTTCGCCTTCTTCAGTGGGTTCCAGCAACACGGCGCCAGCGCCGTCGCCGAATAGCACCAGAGATGAGCGGTCTTCGGGATCCAGGATGCTGGTCATCACGTCTGCTCCAACGACTAAAACCTTTTTATGCTGGCCGGTTTCGATGAACTGCGCGGCGGTGGTCAGCGAGTAAAGAAATGACGAACAGGCGGCGGAGATGTCGAATCCCCATGCACGCGTCGCGCGAATCTTGTTTTGTATGACACAGGCTGTGGAAGGGAAGAACATATCCGGGGTGACGGTCGCGACGATGATCAATTCGATCTCTCCGGCTTCGATGCCCCGGCGTTTCAGGCAATCATCAATCGCCTTGACGGCAAGTTCGGATGTTGGCGTGCCTTTCTCAACCCAGTGGCGTTCGTGTATGCCCGTGCGTTCGACGATCCAATCGTGATTGGTGTCCACGATCTTTGCCAAATCATGGTTGGTGACAACGCGGGGAGGAACATAACGGCCCAGGGATGTGATTTTTGCTCTTTGCTTATTCATAAAACCCACTGTTATTAAGGCAGATAAGGTTGAGCGTTAGTACTCTCGACAAACTTGCGCAGTCCGGCTTCAACCGCCGGTTTGGTGAATAGCGCGCAAAAGAGTTCGATCTCTTGTTGCAGTTCGTCATAAGGAATCGGTTTCAGGAACTGTTTGGCGGCGGCACTGGTTTCGCGCTCGAATTTTTTGACTTGCGCGGCAGTGTAACGCGCCAATTTCAGCGATTCGCCTTCAGCGGCAAGCTGGCTGACCAAACCAACGGATTGCGCCTTTGTCGCGTTGATGCTGCGTCCGGTCAGCAACAGGTCGCGGACAATGGCGTTGCCCAGGTCACGCTTCAATCGCGGAATGCCGCCAAAACCGGGGATCAATCCCAGCCGCAGTTCGGGAAAACAGAATCGTGCCATCTTGTCCGCGAAGATCAGATCGCAGACCAGCGCCAGTTCGAATCCGCCGCCGAAGGTCACGCCATGAACCGCCGCAATTGTCGTCAGCGGCGAAGCATCAATCGCGTTCATCACCGCGTGAATACGGGTGAGGAAATCGCGCACCAGTGAGGCTGCATTCTGAAAGCCAATCTCTTTTGCGCTGTGATACAGGTCGCGCAAGTCGGCGCCAGCGGAAAAGCCTGCTTTCTGCTGACTGTA
The DNA here is from genome assembly GCA_039922135.1 of Blastocatellia bacterium. GTDB lineage: Bacteria > Acidobacteriota > Blastocatellia > RBC074 > RBC074 > RBC074. The sequence goes on along the minus strand of JBDSAM010000606.1, from coordinate 6,216 downwards.
AATGATCAGCGCATGCGCCTGATTTTTCAGGGTTTCGTGTGCGGTGGCAAATTTCTCCAATTCTTCCAATGTTTGTAAGCCAATCTCGTTGGCCGGTTCTCGATGCAGAGACAATTCGATGCATCCATCAATTAAGTCCCAGGACAGTGTCTTTCCTGTGTAGCTTTGCATTTACGTTTCGTCCTCTTTGTCCTCTTTTGCTACCGTCGCCGCTGCTTCGGCTTCTTTTTGCTTGTCTTTGGCGATACCGCGTGCGCCGATTGCCATCATCACCATAATAGCAATGACGACACCTAGAAACAGACAGGTAAATCCTAAAAAGACCATTGATACTCCGTCAGGCTTTCTTCGTCCGGTATAACTCGTTGAACTCTTCAGCGAATTGTTTGGCAATCGCACCGCGCTTCAGTTTTCCGTTGGCCGTCAGCAGGCCGCTTTCGATTGTCAGGGCTTCTTTGCTGATGTGGAAAGCGATGATACGTTTGTAATGTGGCAATCCGGCATTAACAATATTAATTGCCTGTTGAACTTGGTCGGCGGTGACATCGCCTGTCACCAGCGCGGTCAAAAAACTGCGGTCATTGCCCACCACTACGCACTGCTGTGCCATCGGCAGATTGAACAAAACTTTTTCTTCGATGGGTTCGGGCGCGACGTTATGCCCGGAGTTCAGGATCAGCAGATTCTTGATGCGGCCAATGATGGCCCAATTACCCTTCTCATCCACTTCGCCTTGATCGCCGGTATGAAACCATTCGTCGCGCACGGCCGCTTGTGAGGCTTCTGGTTTATTCCAGTACCCGGCAAAGATGTTTGGCCCACGCACCAGCAGTTCATCGCCTTCGCCCAGTTTCATCTCAACGCCTGGAATGGCCGGGCCAACGCGACCGGGCGTGAAATCATTCGGATCATCCATCGTGCAGATGGCGGTTGTTTCCGTCAATCCATAAACCTGCAAGACGGGAATGCCCAGCATCAGAAAGAATAGCTGCGTCTCTTTGGCCAGCGGAGCTGAGCCGCAGATCAATGCGCGCAAGTTCGGCCCGATCTTCTTTTTGATCGAAGCGAAGATCAACCAATTGGCCAGCGAAAATGCAAAGCCCGCGCGGCCTCTACCTTCATGCTTCCGCAGCCAGGTTGCCTTGCCATTGTGATAAATCTTCTGAATCATCGTGGGCTTTTGCGCAATCTGACTTTCGACGCCAGCGCGGATGCGTTCAAGCAGCGTCGGCACATTCAGGCAATAGTTCGGCGAGGCCAGCTTTAATTCGTCGGCCAGTTTATTCAGATCAGTCGAGAGCGAAAGCAAGCTGTTTCGCGACAGTGCCGTCAGCAGCAAAATCCACGAACCGGCAAAACAGAAAGGCAAATAGTGAAAGACTTGATCGGCGACCTGGGCAGTCCGGCCTTTCATCAATTGGCTGAGCCGCGCCCCAGTGCAGGGAACCATGTGATTCAGGTTGCCAACACTGAGCATTACGCCTTTGGGTTCGCCGGATGTGCCAGAAGTGTAAATGATGGTGATGATGTCGCTGTCATCGAGCGCGTTTGGTTTGTCTTTGATTCCGCTGTCTGGCGTTGTCGCAAATACCTCATCGAACAAAGGCAGTGGCGGCGAACCCGCCTCAATGTTGTTGGGCCAGTTTTTGGCGATGCCATCGCGCAATTGTTGCTCAGCGCAGACGACCATCGCCGCGCCGCAATCTTTTAGCATTTTGACCAATTCGCTGGGGTCTTGTCGCGCATACAGCGGAACGACGATCACGCCTTCAGCCATTAAGGCTAAATCCATTGCAGCCCAGCGAATTGAATTTGGCGCAAGCAGTCCGCAACGGTCGCCTGCCTTTAAGCCGGACTGACGAACGAAAGTGCGAGCGGCGCGAACCGTAGTTCGCAGTTCATCACCGGTGATAATGACCAATTTCCCGTCGCGGATTTCCTGAATAACGGGGCGAGTGGTTGTTTGCGTGAGTCGTTGAAAGATGCTTTCAAGGAAGTTCATCAAGCGGATGATACAAGCGGAATACGCCGTTGGGCAAAACAAATGCGGCGGATCGAAACAGATTTTTTCCGTTTCGATCCACCGCATCAATTGCAAGCTGGGCGAATTAGGTTAATTCATCAACCGTAATTTTCCAGCAGCCGCCGCAGGTTTGGACTGAGCGGCGGCAGGTAATCTTCCCAGTTCTGCAATCCTCTGCGGATTGGAAACTCCGGATAACGGCGTTGGACGTTCTCTTCGAAATAGACGCCCATCCGTGCCATCACCTTCAGGTTCTTGGCGACAGTCCTGCCAATACCTTCGCGGATGGACTCGTTCTCTTTGATCAACTTGCCCATCACCACATACAGCTTATCTTCAAGCTGCGGATCGTCCACGGTCATACACAAGTCCGAATGGCCGCGTTCGTGCATCAGATTGCGAATGCGTTCGTCCATCGTCACGCCCGCCGAAGCAACCAAAGAGGGCATGCTGGTCACGATGCCGTGATAACGCGACGAGACCATCATATGGCAGCTACGCATCAGGCTGACCAACTGGTACATATTGTATTCGCCTGACGAAAAGATCGGCAGGCCCCCAAGTTTCGCTGACATCTTTTCGCAAGCATCGTTATCCAGCATTTCCGTTGCAACCAGAACGGGGAAGACTCGATTTTCCTTGCGGAACCGATCTACAGCGTTGGCCATGGCAGTCAGGTAATTGTCGTAGGCTTGATCCACCTCAGGGCCTGCGCGGTGAAAGTAAACCGAGCGGTAATGGCTATCCTGGTATGCTCCCGTCAGCGCCTTGGCGATGTACTTGCTAACCGACGCCTTGACCGGCCACCAGAAGGGATTGATTGGGCAGATGGCCATCACTGGCGTCTGTTCATCCCATCCGGCAATGCGCAGAATCTTGCGCCCAAATCCGTTCAATTGCGGTTCGAACGTCCAGGCGGTATCGGTGCCGAGTTCGGTCGAAACGCCAAGCTTGCCCAGCACGTCCTGCGATTCGGGGTTACGCGTGATGACCAGTGAATCGCTGCAATAGCGCGCAACCATCTTCGCCAGCAGCGGATCCATCTGTCCGGCCTCTGCGCCATACCCGACGCTCAGCTTGTTTTGTACTGAGGCGATGCCCAGACTTCCCACCATCATCGTCGTCAAGGCATTCGCAAATTTGCTCTTGAACATCGAGCCTTCGCACGCAACGACGCCGTCGTACTTCGGAATTTCGCGGTAAAGCATTGGGGGAAAGATATCGGGCAACCTGACCTGATTCACGCCCTTGAAATAGCCTTGTGTCAGATCGAAGTTCTGGCTCAGGACGCTCAACTCACAGTTCTGGTCGCCAAGAATGTGTTTGACCTGCCGAAGCATCTCTTCCACGCGCACATCCGCTCCGGTGTTGCGCGTTCCGTTGTAGCCCGTGAAAAGGAGTTTGAGTTTCTGTCCCGGATGCCAGCGATGACCGGCGCCAAGCATCCACTTGAATTTCGATAATTCAATCAGACCACTAACCCATCCTTCTAAAGCGGTATCCATGTTCATAGCTTTGATTCCTCCTGAGTGAGATTGCTCTGCGGCTCCAGAATCCAACGGAGAGGCAACAACGTTGCCATTCGGGGATTTGTCCCCAGATATCTAACTGACGTTGGGTTCTGACTGCCGTACCAAGAGTGACCAAAGAGCTGTGTGAGGATGTCTTCGACACAGTAGCGAAAAGGTAAGCCTTCGAGACTGCGATCTTCGACGTTGCGAGCCAGCTCCATTCGTCCGGACGTTCGAGATAGGCAACAGCTTCGTCTGCATTTCATCCGCCAGCGTATCGAGCAATTTTAGAGTGACGCTCTGTGGAAAGAGGTCAGAGGGAGGTTTGCTCGAAATACTAAATCGGGAAAAACGCAGCCGCTGCGTGGCCATCAGATGTGCGAATAAATTCGCTGTGTGAAGTGAGGACGATAATCGCTGTTTAATTGGCTTGAACCTGAATAATACACCCCCCCCATTGAGGTATGGGATGCATTTTTTTTATCATCTTCAAGCCAGTAGCAGCAGCGATCCGACGGGGCACCTGTCATAGAAAGCTGAACTGCAGGGATAAAAGAGGTGCTGATTACAAATTAAGCCGCTAGGTATAACTCTGCTGCTGTAAGTAACTGTCAGCAGTCATGAATTGTGTAAAGAACGTTGATTTCGGTATTCCCACGTTTCCTAGCCGAATTCTTACTGCGCTTTGTAAACGGTTTCTCAGAAGTTGGCAAGCGATTTAGCACGAAATTGTAATTACCTCGGGCAAGAAGAAACGGTCTTTCAGATAAAAGTGTTTGCCTTAACCGGCTGCGGTAACTGATGCTGATTGAGGAAACAGGGCTACTTCAGACGGCCACTTTTTGTATGGGTAAATGAAATTCCCCGCTTTGCTAAATTGTAGTAAAGGATAGCTGTAAGTAGAAAATGGCGCGGGCTTTTTGCCCGTCTCTGCTGTGATCCGTGTGTTATCGAAGACGGTATTCCAGACCAAATATGGAATGAAGACCTTGAGCAAGGTTGCTCCTTGGCCGACCGCATTGCCCCGCATGTTATCAGCCAGCCAGTTATTGATTCCGGTGAATGGCTTTTCGAGCGCAGGTAGAAAGGTTGGTCCGCTTTTGTGCTGCACTTGGGCCAGCGCAGCAGTTAGTTCTTTGAAGGTCTGGGACTCAACACCGGATGAAAGATGGTAGATGTCGTGATTCGGCTTCTCTTTTTGGTGAATGGTGACAATGGACTCAGAAACGAAATCTACGTTGACGATGTCCAGTTTATCTGTTGGACGAAAGGGAAGCAGAGGCAATCCAGCCAGGAAAACGAATGCGCGAACCATGTCGAACTGTGTGGTTTCAGGCCGCCGGCTATCACCCAAGATGATGCTTGGGCGAAAGACCATGTGCGGCACATCGTGTAATAGCTCAGCGACCATATGCTCGCAGAACTTTTTTGTTCGCGCGTAAGGATCGTAATCAGATCGGTTCCAATCCAGCGATTCGTCTTCCTGAACAATTTGGTTGGAACGATGGCCGCAAATGGCGACCGTGGAAACGTCGCTGAAACGTCGCAGCCCATGCAGGTCTCGCGCGGCTTGGGCAAGCTTAATGACTTCCAGCGTGCCGCGCAGGTTGACATTCATGCAGGTCTTCTCACTTTTTCGATTCAGCGAAGCTGCGCAATGAATGATTGATTCAGTCGTGTCAGCAAGACGGCGATAATCGCTTTCAGAGAGGCCAAAATGCTTATCCGTCAGGTCACCGCAGAAGATGTTAATGCGGGATTTCAGGTGGTCATAAAAGCGAGGGAAGTCCAGATGGATTTGCAGTGACTTCCACAATCGCTCAGCGGCTTCCTGCCCGGTTTTTGCGCGCACCAGCAGGTTCAGTTGATCTCGGTGATTTTCTAGCAGCAGCGCCGCAACGTGCGCTCCGACATAACCGGTCGAGCCGGTCAGAAAGATTGCCATATTGTTTTAGCTTGCCGCGACGCTCTGTTCCTGTGCCTGCACGGTCAACGAGCGTTTGGATTTGTTGTCAACGGAACGGCCTTCAATCAATGGGTATGACCATTTACGCAAAGCCGGGATGTGAATGTTGATCCAGTAATCCCACCAGTCGATGGACGCGGCGTCATAGCCGAATGCTTCGCGCTCATCCTCCGGCAATGCGGCGGAAAGTAGTTCGACGTTGCTGGCTTCGAAGACATATTCATTATGCAGAATGAACGGTTCGTATAGCTCAACCAGTTTCTCGACCTTGTTCAGATCGCGTTCGCGGCGCACCAGCGGCGATCGCATCATCGGCAGCGGCGACACAATGCGCAGCAAGGCTTGCACCAATTGTTTCTGCGCAGGAGCCGATAGCTTTTGATACCGCTCTTTTGAAACCGAGATCGAATCGAACATGGACAGCAGGCGATAGTTAAAATCGTCTTGCGCCCGATAATATTTGCGATGCGCCAGGCCTGTCAGCTCAATCGTGCGGTGCATATTGCATGGATTCACCGCTGAAGTCGCCAAGTGATAAAGCAAGTCGTGACGACGTTCAACCAGCGCGCCCGCGATCAGCACCATTCCCCGGCAAACCAGGTCCACTGGAATAATGTCCAGGCACTTTTTTCCGTTTGAGGGCAGTTGGCGGAAGAACGTGCCCAGCAAATACGAGATTGGCGCAGAAGTGTTGACGCCTTCGTTCCAACCTTTGA
>JBDSAM010000605.1:0-14217 GCA_039922135.1 Blastocatellia bacterium | reverse complement strand
TTTTGCGATGGTCGTCAAAGGTGAAAGCTTGGCGGGCCTGTACGTCAGCACTCCCGAAGAAGCTTGGGAAGCCGCCAGCGAACTCTCCTCGCGGCTTCATATCATCTGGAACGACAAACCCTACAAGCGCGTGCTGTCGGTGATGCCGAAGCTCTATGACGATCTGTGGACGGGATCAAAAGGAATGTACAAGCTGGAACCCGTCGTGGCCGATGGCGGCGAAGTAATTATCTACGCGCCGCACATTGATGAGGTCAGTTACACCCACGGACAGGTGATAGACGAGATCGGCTATCACGTCCTGGAATACTTCACCAAGCAGTGGGACAAGTTCAAAAGCTATCCGCTCGGCGTTGTCGCGCACAGCACGCACCTGCGCGGCATCGGCACGTATGACGCCGCGACCGGCATTGAAACACCCCGCATCAAAGTCACGCTGGCGACGGGCATCCCGAAAGAACGCTGCGAACGATTGAACCTCGGCTATCTCGATCCTGACAGTATCAATTTGGACGAATGGCGCGGGCGCGAAACGGAAGGCATTCTGCTGGTGCCGAAAGCGGGCGAGATGCTGTATCGTTTGAAACCGAAAGCGGCGAAGGCTTGATCCAACGAAGGAGGTTTTTAATGTCCGCAGTTCCCAAACTCAAATTCACCATCGAAGAATACATTGAGTTCGATAAAAACAACGAAGGCCGGTGGGAATACTTTGGCGGCGAAGTCTTCGACATGGCGGGCGGCAGTCTGGAACACAATCAAATCTCCTCAAATCTTGCGCGTTCGCTGGGCAATAAGCTTGAAAACCGTGGTTGTCGCACGTTGCCAGCGGATATGCGAATCAAGGTGCCGAAAGCTTTGCCGTATCGTTACCCTGATGTCGTTGTCGTTTGCGGCGATCCAATCATCGAAAAGCTGCAAGGCCAGGCGATGCTCGTCAACCCGCTGCTGATTGTCGAAGTGCTCTCGCCAACATCAGAGGGGTATGATTACGGGGCGAAGTTTACTTCCTATCAGTCCGTCGAAAGTTTTCGTGAATACTTGCTTGTTGCACAGGATCGCCCGCACATCACCCATTACGTTCGTCAGCCGGACGGCCACTGGCTGCGCAGCGACATTGAAGGAATGCAAAGCGCGATCAAACTGGTCACGGTGGATTGTGAACTGACCTTCAGCGAGATTTACCGCCTGGTCGAATTCCCCAGCGGTGTTGCCTCACCTTTCCCAACCGAATAAATGAACCTACCCAAATGAACCTACCCAGATGTGCCTCACCCGGTTATGCCATGCCAGCGCGCTAGATGCTCCCTGTGGCTTTCTGACAATGCTTCGGGTTTGTAGAACTTATCGTAAAACTCCACATCCAGGTGGGCAGCCTGAAAGCCCAATGCCGTACGGAAGGGCGTGATGAAAGCGGGAAAGCGTTCGTAAGTTTTCAGCACGTATTCGCAATAGCTGATCGTCGCTTCAATCGCTTCATGATTCAGGTCGGGCAGAGTGGACGAGATAGCCGTCGGATCCCGCCAAGCGCTGTTTGTAATCCCTCCCCGAAATGTCCCCTGCCGTCCGAATTTCGTTTCCACCACGGCCATAACTGCTTCACGCATCGTCGGGTAATAGGGTGGACAGTGAGCCTTAAGCAATATCTGATCGCTCAGTTCCAATCCGACCGGGTAAATAAAAGGTAAATTTTTGTGAAATAGACTGGCGATCAAAGCAAAGAGTCGGCTTTCGCTGAAAAAGCGCGAAGTCGTCGTCTCGTTCATCCTAAACCCCAGTGCCTGGAACCAGCCGAATGGATGAACGGCAAAATTAGGAAAGCCTCCGATACCCATCGCCTGCGCCATTAGCGCCATATTCTGGTGCATCATTCCCTGTTCAATGGCGATCAATTCTGCCGTGCTGACTTCCATGGTCTGAATCGTAACGATCTCATGCGATTGGATGTCGTCATCCAAATGGCCTCCACGGCTACGAGCGAACCGCTTCAAGCCGGCGGAACGCATTGAGTGCCTTTCGTCCAGCACATATGCGCCCGTTTGCGGACCGAAGATATTCAACAACCCGTTAATGTAAAGAAAGGTCACGTCATTGACGGGCAGAATATAAGTCGTGCCCGGTTGGTAAACCGACCATTGATTGCATTCCAGGTTGTACATTGGGTCCAGAGGCGGCGCGCTTCGCTCATCCTTAATTTTCACGCGCATCAAGCGATAGGCTTCAGTGAATGCGCCTTTCCTGACCATCTCCAGCGCGGATTTCAATTCGTCCTGGCTCAGTTCCTGCGGCCGCCGCACCAGATAGGTTCCCTGATCGTTGATGACGAAAATCGCAACGGCTTGCGCGCCATCGCCGCTGGCCACTGTGCGCGCCAACAGGTGAGACATGATGTCGCCTTTGCCGGAGGTATAAACTAAATCGGCCAGCGCAAAGCCCGTGAAGCCGCTGGCCGCAAAGACCAAAAGCGCCTCTTCGTCTTCCGACAATGGCATAGGCGAATGCTGGCTTTGATAGGCCAGTGCGCCGGCGTCCATCTTCATTCCCAAACCAAAACGGCGGGAACGTCGCTGGATCAGGGCTTCGAGCAGGGGATATTGGGCCAGATGTTGATAAGGCTCATTCATTGGGGAATCTCCTGTTGCAAGTTTATTGTAATGGCGGCGGAACCGGCTTTAACTCCCACTGTTGGCTCAAGGTTTCCGGGATGTTGAAGGGCGCTCGCTCACCTCCGCGTTCGATGGCAGACATTGTTTCCAGAAAGTCCCGGCTAAAACTCCTGATAACCCAAGCAAGCAGCCGGGAATTACGTTCTTCGCTCAGAATTCTCGCAATGAACTTGCGGATGACTCCGACCAGGTTTTCGGTCCAGCCGTCAGCAGGAAGGCCGATTGTGTTGGCTACCTGATCGCCGCACAGGTAACGCATCATTGTGCGGGGCAGCCCTTTGAGCGGTTTCAGCGGCATGTTGGCCTGCATCATTTCCAGCAACGCAGTGGTCATCGCTTTGCCTTCCGGGCACGTGGCGTAGTTCCGTCGCCCGATGGTATCGCCCAGTTCCTGCGCTAAATCAGACGTGCCGGGAAGCAATTCCGGCCGCAAACCCATCAGATGGCCGACTACATTCCAGGCATGGTTGAAGGCGTCGCGTTCTTCCGGCGTGACCGCGACTCCGAGTTTGGTCAAGGTATTGAGCGGCAGCCGCGAAAACGAAAGAAGTGTCCCGGCCATATCTTCCTGGTTGATTGGTCGTCCCCAAGCCGGATTCCACAACGGTTGCCAGCGCGAATGATTCAGGACCAAGTGACGAATCGCGGCGTGCATCAACCGCACCTTCTGTGCGTCGCGCACGCCAAAACCATTGCCGTCTAATCCTCCTGGTGCCATCACATCCAGAATCAACTGGCCTGTTTCGGCGATTCGCCTTTTCGGATCGGTCTCCAGTTTTGCGGTCAGATGCAACACCTGGACGCCTTTGCCGCAGGCATAGCAGGTGGGCAGGGATGAAAAGAACAGCGATGAGCAAATCAGCACTCCATGCCGCGCAAAAAGGTCTTCCGCCAGCGTGATCTTTTCCGCATCGGCCCACGCTGGAAATTGACCGCTCTCCTGCAAATATCGTTGAATGCGCGGCGGCAGCCGATCCGGAATAATCTGGTCGTTTCTGAGCAGCTCGCGCATTAACGAACTAACGGCTTCGACATCGCCTTGTTGGAACAGCTCATCAACAGCGTCATCGGCAAGCGGGTCAGTTGTCTGACGCATTGAATCCAGAAACCCATCAGTCCACTGAGTTGATGCCATGTTGTCGTTTTTCTCCTTGAAAAAATATCCTACAAACTTCAGTTTGTAGGGGTTCCCGGATGTCTACGCTTTTGAAGCCCTCGACGAACTGAAGTTTGTCGGACACCCAGCCGCGTGATTTTCATTGTTTCAGGGAGTCGCTCGTAGGCGTGAGCGACTCGTTATGAAAGCTGGTCGAGCAGCGCGCGGGCGCTCTTCAAATCCGGCGTGTCGAAACCTTCGGTGAACCAGCCGTAAAGTCCGGAAAGCAGTTCGCGCGCCTGTTCACGCTTGCCTTGTTCGCGCCATAGGCGACATAAACTCGTTGCCGCTCGAAGCTCGTGCGACTTTGCCTCTTTTCGCCGGGCTATCTCAATCGCTAATTGAAAACAGGACTCGGCTTCCTTGAAGTTGGATTGTTGGCCGTCTGGCATTGCTGCATCGGAATCCGATAGTGGATCGCTTTTCGCCATCTCCACCAACAGGTCGCCTTTTACTCGATAATGTTCGGCCTGAAAGAAATTCTCTTCTATGCTTTCCGAACTGGCGATGGCTTCGGTCACGGTTGCCAACCCTTCTCGGACGCGCCCGGCTTCCAGCATAGTAATGGCCAGTAGGTTCAGATAACCCGAACGGTGTCCTGCGCCAATCGCTTTCACCTTTGAAAAATGGCTGTCGAATTCGGCCAAGCCTTCTTCCACTCTTCCTTGCCTGGCAACGGCGACTGCGTGATGAAGTCCGGCGAAGATGTAGTTAAGCGGAAAGTCATGCTCGGTCGAAATCCGCATTGTTTCTTCGGCCAATTGTTGAGCTTTGGCGAAGTCGCGCAGATCTTCGTAAAGTTGCGGAGCGGACAACATAGCGCTGGCGCGATTGAAAGGATGCGATACGCTCCGCGTCAGTGTCTCGCATTCTTCGATCAGTTGTTTGGCTTTGTCCGGGTAACCCAGCACCCAATTAATCCACGCCAGCCGGGAAAGACTGTTCACTTTGGCTTCGTGGCCATACTTGTCTTTAGATTGGCCATCCTTTCCAGAATCGTAAAGCCGCAGCACCTGCTCATAATTATCGCGCGCCGCCAGATGATTGCCCATGTAATCGCTGGTAAAAGCTTGCGCGAAATAAGCTCGCATCAGCAGATCACGGCTCTTACTGGCAAGCGCCATCGGCATTATCTGTTCAACCATCTCTTTGGCGTTCCTGAAGTCAGACCGAATGACATAAACCGTCCACAGCCCAAATAAGACTTTCAGCAGCAGACGCGGATCGTCTATTTGCCTGCATAGCTCGCGCGCGCGGTTGTAAACCTGCTCGGCTTCTATTGACGTATAGCCGGCGGTTGCAACCAGCGACGCGCCTAAAACCATTTGCAGCGAGAGTTCTTTCCTGATTCGTTCGGAGCTGTCTGGCTGCGTCTTGAGCGATTCCACGCCCCGCCGGGCCAGCGTGACAGCTTCGTGGTAAGCGAAAAGCCCTGAGGCATTCTGCGCCGCCAGCAGGAAGTGATTGGAAGCGCGCGCGAAATCCCTCGCGGCTTCAAGCAGAAAGGCCAGCCGGGAAGCGACTTCAGAACTGCGCTCTCCGTAAAATCCGAGCAAAGTTTGCGCGATTACTGCGCTCAGTGAAGCTCGCCGCGTTGGCCGTAACGAGCCGTAAAGCGCGTTCTGGTACAAGACGTGAACGAAGCGGTAACGCAGCGTGAAAGTGCGATCCGGAAATTCGCGTTCATCAACCAGCCGCACAAATGAGTGAATGCGCTCGATTAATTCCAACTGCTCTTCGACATCCGCGGCGTCAATCCCCAAAGCTTTGGCCATCACCGCCGAATCGAATTCATTTCCCTGCACGCTGGCTGCCACCAGCAATTTGCGATCGCTTTCACTGAGCTGAGCTATTTTCCGCTCCACCATTCCGCGCACTGATTCCGGCAATTCGCGCTCGATGTCTGGGATTGCCTGCGCCAATTCCCACTGGCATTTCGCTTCGGCAATGGCCGCTTCGGTCATGACCGTTTCGGTAATGACGTGATGGTCGCGCAGGTAACGAACCAGATCACTGATAAACAGCGGATTGCCTTCAGTCTTCGCATAAATGAGTTTGGCAAAGTCAGCCGGGAAGCGATGATTTGGGAACAGCATCTCAAGGTAACGTTCGATTTCCGCAAGGCTGAGAAAATCCAGCGGCAGTTCGCGGCAGAGGCCTCTCCCTTGTAAATCCAGTTTGACCTTCAGGAAGGGATGTTTGCCGAGCAATAGCTCCGATGGGCGGTAAGTTGCCACAATCAGCACTCGCATCCCGTCGAATTGGCTGGCCAGATACGCCAGTAAATCAACAGTTGAAATGTCAGCCCAGTGCAAGTCATCGAAGAAAAGCACCAACAGTTGGCGTTTGGCAATCTCCTGTATCAACGAAACCAATTCGCGTTTCAAACGCTCCTGCGAAGGCGCCTTACTTTCAGCCATCAGCGCCGCCGAAGCATCATTTAGGACTGGTATGATCTGGCCGTACCAGGTCGGCGCCAGCCGTTTGATCGTTTGTAGGATTGCGCCGCCAGAATCATTGCGCAGCAGGCTGTCCAAAGCTTCTAAAAATGGCAGGTACACTTCCGTTCCGGCCAATCGTTCCGAACATCGTCCACGCGCGACTCTAATGGGTTGGGCGCTCAACGCCGTCTCAATCAGGAATTCTTCGACCAGCGTGGTTTTGCCCATCCCAGGTTCGCCGGTTACGCACACCATCGAACCGCGTCCGCCTGCAACTGTGGCAACTGCCGAGTGCAAAGCTGTGTGCTCGCTTTCCCGTCCCACGGTGCGGCGTTCGATAACCCGTGTAATGGGAGCCGTAGCGGCGGCAATCACGGGATTCGTGCCGATTGAAATCCGTTCCGCAAGCGCGGCGGCTGTTTCCGCGGCAGTCGGGCGTAACCGTGCATCCTTTTCCAGAAGTCCCAAGATCAGGGCTTCAAGATTGGGAGGAATATCCGGGTTCAGGTTTGAGGGCGAAATTACCTGCTGATTGATAATGGCATTGAGAAATTCCAGTTGGGAGTGCGCCGAAAAAGGGTGTTGCCCGGTTGCCAGTTCGTATAAAACGATGCCGAACGAGAAAAGGTCCGAAGCTGAACTCACCTTTTCACCGCGCGCCTGTTCCGGCGACATGTAACGAACCGTGCCAAGCACCACGCCGGAATGCGTATCCTCCGAAATGGGCGCGCCCTTGCCAGCGGCATTCAGGCGAGCAAGGCCGAAATCCAGGATCTTCACGTAACCGTCAGTGCGCACCATGATGTTTTCCGGTTTGATGTCACGGTGAATGATGCCGGCTGCATGCGCGACAGACAAGGCTTCAGCAATCTGTTCGCCAATCTGTGTCACATCGGTGATAGCTAGAGCACTTTTAGCCAGCGCGCGCAGCGTTTGGCCCTCAATGAACTCCATGGCGATGAAGCTGCCTGCTTCTGTCTCGCCTATGTCATAAATGGTGACGATGTTGGGATGATTAAGCGCGGAAGCAGCCCTTGCTTCTTGTTCGAAGCGGCGCACTCGCTCAGGCTCCGAAGTGAAACGCGCGGGCAGCAGTTTCAGCGCGACCGGGCGATGCAACCGTGTGTCTTCAGCAGAGTAAACTTCGCCCATCCCACCTGCGCCGATTAAGGAAAGAACCCGGAAACGGCCAAATTGGCGTTGCGGCAAAGGCTGAGTTTTTTCTTCGGCCAACGACTCGGCTGCAACATCCATTGCAGGCTTTTCCAAAAAATCGCTTAACTTTTCATTGGCCTCCAGCAGGGACTCAACCTCCTTGCGCAACGCTTCATCGTCGGCGCAAACCTCAGCCAGATACGGCGCTCGGCTCTGAGGGTCATATTTCAAGGTTTGATGGTAAACACTGGCAATTTGCTGATCCCGCTCAGACGACATTTACATACTCCCAGACAAGGCCGCCGAACATCTGTTTTATAGCAGCATGGCTCACGAGAATTCGTGTAGCCCTGGTATTAACTTAAAACGATTAGGCTGGTGTAAATTGACAGCTAAACTGACACCCAAAAGCCTTTCGGCTATACTCGCTAGTGAGGCCAGTTATACGATAGAGATTGTCACCCGACAAGCAAGCTAGCGTTTTCCTACAAGCAGCATAAGACAAACGCTGGCGGCATAGGCTGGCGAACGAATTTTTGGAGGATCGTTAATGAGCTTGATTCAGGAAAGAGTAAATGTTCGTGGAGCGTGTCCTCATGATTGCCCGGACACTTGTGTCCTGGTAACGACCGTCGAAAATGGCAAAGCGATCAAAGTAGCCGGAGCCGAGGATCATCCCACCACCAACGGCTTTTTATGCACCAAGGTCAATCGCTATTTGGAACGCACCTACAGCCCTGAGCGCGTCCTGTATCCAATGAAGCGCGCAGGCGAAAAAGGCAAAGGCATCTTCACGCGCATCAGTTGGGACGAAGCGCTGGACACAATCGCGTCAAAATTCAAAGAGATCGCCGCCGATAACCCGCAGGCGATCCAGCCGTACAGTTACGCCGGAACAATGGGATTGGTGCAAGGCGAATCAATGGATCGCCGCTTCTTTCATAAGTTGGGGGCTTCCCTGCTGGACCGGACGATCTGCGCTTCGGCGGGCGCTGCCGGATATAAAGCGACCATCGGGTTAAGCCTGGGCACTGATCCCGAACGGTTCAACGAAGCCAGGCTGATTGTGATCTGGGGATCGAATCCGATTACCTCCAATGTTCATCTGTGGCCGAAGATTCTGGAAGCCCAGCGCAACGGCGCGCGCATCATCGCGATTGATCCGTATCGCAGCTTGACCGCCGAAAAATGCGATCAGCATATCGCGCTGCTGCCCGGCGCCGATGGCGCGCTGGCATTGGCGATGATGCACGTTATCATCAAAGAGAATTTGGTTGATGCGGATTACATTGAGAAATACACGATTGGTTTCGGACTGCTGCGCGAACGCGTAATGGAATATCCTCCGTCAAAGGTGGCGAAGATTACCGGCCTGGACGAAGAGACGATCATCAAGCTGGCGCGGGAATATGCGACGACCAAGCCATCTGTCATACGCTTGAATTACGGAATGCAGCGCCATGCTGGTGGAGGTATGGCTGTTCGCACGGTGGCCTGTCTGCCTGCATTGGTTGGAGCTTGGCGCGATGCTGCAGGAGGCGCTTTGCTTTCAACCTCCGGCACATTCGGAATGAATACCGACGCAATCGCCCGGCCCGACTTGATCTGGAATCAGCCGCGCACAATCAATATGTCTGCGATTGGCGACGCATTATTAGGTTCCCAGCGCGTGCAGAAGTTCAATTCCAGCGGCGCGCCGGAAGAAACGCTGGAACCGCTTGATCCGCCTGTCAGCGCAATCTATATCTACAATTCCAACCCGGTGGCCGTCGCGCCTGATTCGCGAAAAGTCATCGCCGGATTCAAACGCGAAGACCTGTTCACCGTCGTCCACGAAATCTTCCAGACAGACACAGCGGACTATGCAGACATCCTGCTGCCCGCGACGACGCAACTGGAGCAATTCGACATTCACCGGGCCTACGGTCATTTGTATGTTGTGCTGAATCAACCCGCCATTGAACCCCTCGGCGAAGCCAAGCCGAACAGCGAAGTTTTCCGCCTACTTGCCGAACGGATGAGTTTCACCGATGATTGCTTTCAGGACTCCGACGAAGAGATTGCCAGCCAGGCTCTTTCCACTGCGAATCCCAGGATGCAAGGCATCACACTGGAAGGCCTGAAAGAGCGCGGCTGGATGCGATTGAACGTTCCTGAACGCTTCGCTCCATTTGCCGAAGGCAACTTTCCTACGCCTTCAGGCAAATGCGAATTCTTCAGCGAGACGCTCCTCAAACAGGGAATTGATCCGCTGCCGACTTACATTGCGCCGCGTGAGACTGTGCAGGACGCACCCGAACTGGCGAAGAAATATCCGCTGGCTGTCATTTCGCCGCCAGCGCATAACTTCCTCAATTCCAGCTTTGCCAACCTGCCGACGTTCGTGAAGGCTGAGAAAGAGCCACGCTTGGACATCCACCCGGACGATGCGGGCTTGCGTGGGATTAAGAACGGCGACCGCGTCCGCATTTTCAACGACCGTGGCGAATTCAAAGTTGCGGCTCGCGTCACTGACAAAGCCCGCCCCGGCGTTGTCGTGGCGCTGTCTATCTGGTGGAAGAAACTGACCAGCGATGGCTGCAACGCTAATGACGTCACATCGCAAGGACTGACGGATCTGGGCGCGGCGGCGACATTTTATGATGTGTTGGTGGAAGTAGAACTCACTGAGCATCGAAGGTAATTAAGCAACAATACGAATGTATCTCACGACTCATCTCCGCAAGAATTTCGATTATAAGCTACAACATCGCGGGCAAAAGCAGCAGTGGAAGGTCAGGTTCAATCAGGCCACGCCGCAGACCGTCGAAGCCTCGCTGCGATCTCTCAAGATCGTCCTTGTTCGTCACGAGGAGCAGATTTTGGCCGAGTGCACTTGCCCTGAATTTGCCAGGAACAAAGTATGCGAACACCTGTGGGCAGTGATTGTCGAAGCGGATCGTCACGAAGCCCTGCGAGGCGAAAACGGCGATGAAGCCCTGGAATTGGTCAAATGGGATTTCATCGAAAAGGGACAGCATCTGAGTCCTGCCCTCGCCGTCCAGCTAGCTGCCGCGCCACGGCCCGACAAATGGAAAAAACAACTCGGCGAATTAGAGATCCAGAGCGCGCAAGTCTCGCCGCAGGATGCGTGGCCAGCGACGCGGCAAATGACATACGTCATTGATGTCCCAGCGACTTCGCAGGGCAAAGGCGTTTATCTGGAGCTGTTTTATCGCGACCGCAGGAAAGATGGCGAATGGGGCGATGTCAGGTTTTCAGGATTCAATCGCGGGGTGCTGAACTACTTGCCAGATCCCAATGACCGCTACATTCTGTCAACGCTGCTTGGAGCGTCGCAACATCACGACTATACCGAATATGCATATGGCTACGGTTACGTCACCTCTGCCACCATGCCGCGCTATCGCTTGCTGGAAGCGCAGCCGGACATTTTGCTGCCCACGATCTGTCGTACGGGACGCGCCTATCTGCGTTTGAAAACGCCACAGCATCCAAATGAGAACGACTTGGTGGAATGGCTGCCGATCAGTTGGGATGAAGGCGCGACGTGGCAGTTTCGCGTTGTCATGGAACCGGCAGAGGGCGGTTACGATGTGCGCGGATATCTGGCGCGGGGCGATGAGCGCATGGCTTTGTCAGAACCGGTCTTGCTAACTGAGGACAGCATTTTCTTCACGCGCGATCGTGCCATGATGTATGAGCACGGCGATGCGTTCTCGTGGGTGAAGCTGTTGCAGAAGCACAAGACGCTGCACGTGCCTGAGGACATGCGCGCCGAATTTTTAAGCGATTTGTTGTCCAAGCCTCAGCTTCCACCGCTGGATCTGCCTGAGGAATTGCAATTCGAGACAATTCAGATCACCCCACGCCCGCGACTGAAAATCAAAACGCCTGACAGGAATAACTGGCACGACCGCGACGAACTGCGCGGCAGGCTGGCATTTGGGTATGGCGAAGCAATCGTCGGCGCGCACGATGCGCAACTAGGTTTTTACAATGCTGAAGCGCATACATTCAGCCTGCGCGATGAAACTGCCGAACGGGCGGCGATGAATCGTTTGATTGAAGTGGGCTGGCAGATGCATCCGCCCGACAACGAAAATAAACAGCCGCGCTGGCGACTGGCGCAAAATAAATTGCCGCGCGTCGTGCGTGAACTGCTGGCCGATGGCTGGCACGTTGAGGCCGAAGGCAAGGTCTATCGCCAGTCAGGCGCCATCAACATGCAAGTCAAATCCGGCATCAACTGGTTTGACCTGCATGGGACATTTGAATTTGACGGCGTCAAGGTGGCTCTGCCCGCAGTGCTGGCGGCGCTCAAGCGCGGCGAGAATGTTGTCGCGCTGGGTGACGGCACGCTCGGTTTGTTGCCGGAAGAGTGGCTGCAAAAATACGGATTGCTGGCAGGACTGGGTAAAGTGGAAGGCGACAAACTGCGTTTCAAAAGTTCGCAGATCGGCCTGCTGGATGCCCTGCTAACTTCACAACCCGACACCCGATTCGACAAAGCCTTTGCGCAAAAGCGCGCTGAGTTGCAGGACTTCGCTGGCATCCAGGCCGCCGAACAGCCCGGCGGATTCGTCGGCGAACTGCGCGGTTATCAAAAAGAAGGCCTGGGCTGGATCGAGTTTCTGCGGCGTTTCGGCTTTGGCGGCTGCTTGGCCGACGATATGGGCGTGGGCAAAACGCCGCAGGTGCTGGCACTGCTGGAAGCGCGACGCGAGCTTCGCGCGGCAGAGTCACTGGCTGCGAGCAAACCGGCAGCCAAAAGCAGGAAAACAAAGACGGAGACTGCGGCAAAAACAGCCAAACCCAAAACCAACACGCCTGTTCACACTCCGCCCTCGCTGGTCATCGTGCCCAAATCTCTAGTCTTCAATTGGCAGCAGGAAGCAGCGCGATTCACGCCGCACTTGCGAGTGTTGGATCACACCGGGCAATCGCGGCAGAAAGGGGAAACCGCGCACTTCGAAGATTACGACATGATCCTGACGACCTACGGCACGCTGCGTAATGACGTGGAGGATTTGAAAGACTTTCAATTCGATTATGTCGTGCTGGACGAAGCGCAATGGATCAAGAATGCCATCTCAGCATCCGCCAAAGCCGCGCGCATGCTCCAAGGCAATCATCGTCTGGCCCTGAGCGGCACCCCCATCGAAAACCATCTTGGCGAGTTGTGGAGCCTGTTTGAATTCCTGAATCCCGGCATGCTGGGCGCGGCATCAGTCTTCAAACTAACCGGCGCGGGCGCGCGCAACCCCAACGAAGAAACGCGCAAGCTGCTGGCGAATGCATTGCGCCCGTTCATCCTGCGCCGCACCAAACAGCAGGTTGCAACGGAACTCCCAGCCAAACTGGAACAGACGCTCTACTGCGAACTGGAACCGGCGCAGCGCAAGGTTTACAACGAACTGCGCGACCATTACCGCTCGACGTTGCTCGACCGCATCGCAACTGAAGGCATGGCGAAATCCAAGATTCAAGTCCTGGAAGCCCTGCTGCGTTTGCGCCAAGCCGCGATTCACCCTGGCCTAATTGATCCGACGATGGCCGATCAGGACAGCGCCAAACTCGATCTGTTGCTGGAACAGATTGACGAAGTGCTGGAAGGCGATCACAAGGCACTGGTCTTTTCGCAATTCACTTCAATGCTCGCGATCCTGCGCGACCGGCTGGACAAAATGGGCGTCGTCTATGAATACCTGGACGGCCGCACCCGCGACCGCCAGAAGCACGTCGAACGCTTCCAGAACGACCCCGATGTCAGCCTGTTTTTGATCAGCCTGAAAGCTGGCGGCGTGGGATTGAACCTGACGGCAGCAGAGTACGTCTTCCTGCTCGACCCTTGGTGGAATCCTGCGGTCGAGATGCAAGCCATTGACCGCGCCCACCGCATCGGCCAGGAAAACAAAGTCTTCGCCCACCGCCTGATCGCCCGCGACACCGTCGAAGAAAAGGTGCTGCAACTGCAAAGCAATAAACGCAACCTGGCCGATGCCATTATCAGCGCCGACAACAGCCTGATTCGAGATTTGGGACGGGAGGATTTAGAGTTGTTGCTGTCGTAACTATGCGGCAACGATGTGCTGCGACGATGCTAGTGGAAGAGCTTGAGCTAAAGTTTGCCTTTGCAATTTGTCAGTCTCATACTGCGCCGCGAACGAATTGAACTTTTGGGAGGCACAATGGGAAGTATCAACACACCAACAAAAACAGAGCAAGGATGGGTTGTAGACATTCCGTCTGAAATCGCCGATTCCTTGGGAGTAGCCGAAGGCTCGATTGTCACGCTGCAAGCAAAAGATGGGAATTTGGAAGTCGAGATTCTCCCGCCGCCTTCGCCGGAGTTGGTTAAATCCTCCAGGCGGATTTTTGAGAAGTACAAGGATGCTTTCGCGGAGATGAAACGGCTTGGCGACTGAAAAGATCAGCTATGTCTCTTACCCTGAAGCAGTCTTTCTGCACATGGACCAGATGCAGTTGGCTGGCGAAATCCGCTACGGAGTTTTTGTCAGGTCACTGATCGAATCCGCGCTCGCGCGCCCTCGGCAAGCGGCTGTTTACGAAAACGCAGACCTCATCCGGCAAGCAGCCACGCTCTATTTCGGCCTGATCAAAAATCATCCTTGGGAAGGCGGCAACAAACGAACGGCCTCGGCGATTGTTGACGAATTTCTTTACCGCAATGGACAAGAGATCGTCGCCTCACTCGAAGAAATCCTTCAACTGGTGCTCGACATTGAAGCTAACCGGTATGGAGTGGATGAGATTGAGGATTGGTTGCGACAACGAACTA
>JBDSAM010000604.1:0-6285 GCA_039922135.1 Blastocatellia bacterium | reverse complement strand
TGTGGTCTGCGGCGCGCATCATCTCAGCTTCGTGTTCAACCACCAGCACCGTGTTGCCAATGTCGCGCAGGTTTTTCAGCAGGCCGATCAATCGTTCGCTGTCTCGCGGGTGCAAGCCAATGCTCGGTTCGTCCAGCACATAAAGCGCGCCAACCAGCGATGACCCTAAATGCGTCGCCAGTTGAATGCGCTGCGCCTCGCCGCCCGACAGCGTCGAAGCCAGCCGATCCAGGCTCAGGTAATCCAGGCCGACATTATCCAAAAACTTCAGCCTTGAACGAATCTCTTTCAACAATCGGTCGGCAATCGCCTCATGCTCAGCGGACAATTCCAGCTCATCGAAAAAGATGCGCGCATCTTTGATCGAAAGGGCGACCACTGTCGGCAGTGTCTTGCCACCAACGTACACATCGCGCGCTTCCTGCCGCAGCCGTCCGCCTTTGCAATCCGGACAGCGCGTATAACCGCGATATTTCGACAGCATCACGCGGACGTGCAGCTTGTACTTCTTCGTTTCCAGCCAATCAAACAAGCCCTTCACGCCGTCGAATCCATTGCGGCCTTCAAGCACGGCATACTGCTGATCGGTGGGCAAAGCTGCGAACGGCGTGGCCATCGAGATAGCCTCGCGTTTGGCAAACTTCTTCAGTTCATCACGCCACCATTCAAATTGCGGTTTGGTGAACGGCTCAATTGCGCCGTCGGCCAGCGACAGTTCGCGGTTCGGAATGACCAGGTTCAGATCCAGCCCAATCGTATTGCCAAATCCTTGACAGGTTGGGCATGCGCCGAACGGATTATTGAAGCTGAACAATTGCGGTTCTGGCTGGATGTAATTCAAGCCGCAGTTCTTGCACTGGAACTTTTCGGAGAAGACGAGTTGTTGAGGCTCTTCGCCAACGGTTTGAATGACTGCCTGCCCGTGCCCTTCGCGGTAACAGGCTTCAATCGAATCCACCAACCGGCTGCGCACATCGGCTTTGGCGGCCAAACGATCCACCAGCACGAAGACATGATCGAAGCTCTTGCCTGTGAAACTGTCCGGTGTTTGCAGTTCGACAGTGTCGTTTTTGGCTGCGTCGTACAGCCGCGTAAAGCCGCGCTGCATCAGGCTCATCAAATGTGCCTTAATGTTAATGGCGGGCGCGGTCTTGCTGCGCGATCGTTTTGTCTTGGCGCTTCCCGCCGCTGCCGCTGCCAGTTCGCTGAATTCGGTTCCCGCCGCTGCCGGAAAGAGCACAAAAAAGCGCGTGCCTTCCGGCAGTTGCATCACTTCGTCGGCGATGGATTCCGGCGTGTCGCGTTTGACGACCGCGCCGCAATTGCGACAGAGCGTAATGCCGATGCGAGCATAAAGCAGGCGCAGGTAATCAAAAATTTCAGTCTGCGTGGCGACGGTCGAACGTGGATTGCGCGTGGAGTTTTTCTGGTTAATGGCAATGGCCGGACAGATGCCGATAGCTTCATCAATATCCGGCTTATCCATCCGTTCCAGAAACTGCCGCGCATAAGCCGACATTGATTCGACGTACCGGCGCTGGCCTTCGGCATAAACCGTGTCGAAGGCCAGCGAAGATTTGCCGCTGCCGCTGACGCCCGTGACGACTGTCAGTTGGTTGATCGGCAGAGAAAACGTGATGTTCTTCAGGTTATTGACGCGCGCGCCGCGAATAATGATTGCTTCCAGATTCAACATCCAAACTCCTGCTGGACGCTGACATATGCACACAGTCAGCATCAGTCGGAAAAATTGCGTGGGCAAGAATCAGGAATTTTAACTGACAGAATGAGCGGCTGACAAACGCGAGAGGCCGGGACAGGCCTCGGGCAATTCACACATTACTGTAATCAATAAAGCCTCTGTTAATCGAAGCAATCTTGCGCCCGTCGCGGCGGAAAACGCCAATACCTTACTCAGAAGTAGAGTCCCTCCAAGAAACCAGGGAACAAATGGCTCATGGGAAGAGTATGGGGCTGACATGAACATCTCACAAACCGTCGCAACGACTCTTCAGAAGCCGCTACGGGTATGGCCCGGCGTGGTTGCCGTGGTGATAATGTGTCTGCTCTGGCTTGTCCCCTTCGTCTTTAACGATGCCGCTATGATCCCGATGATGGGCGGACTCGCCTGCGGATTGGTTGTCCTGGTGTGGTGGCTGTTCTTCAGCCGCGCGCCGTGGGTAGAGCGCGTGGGCGCCATCGCGCTGATGGTGATCGCGCTCGTAGCGACCAAACGCGTCGTTCACGAATCCATTGCGGGCGGGGGGATGGGGTTCTTGCTCTTCCTCTACGCCATCCCGGTGGTGAGCCTGGCCCTTGTCGTTTGGGCCGTGGCAAGCCGTCACCTGTCCCTGTCCAGTGTACCTCGGCGCGCATCGCTGGTCGTTGCCATCCTGATGGCGTGCGGAGTGTTCACGCTCCTGCGAACCGGCGGCATCAGCGGCGAAGGCAATTCGGATCTCCACTGGCGGTGGACGCCGAATGCGGAGCAACGCCTCCTTGCCCAAGCTGGCAATGAAAAAGAGCCAGTTGCCCCTTCGCCCGCGCCGGCAGCTGCGCCGGCTGAAACGCCGAGTCCGAACCCGGCCAGCGAGCAGCCAGCTTCCCCGACGCCCGCTGCGGCAGCCACGATCTCTCCTGAAAAGAGCAGCGCAGATCCCGAAGTCGCGACAACCGGCGGTAACTGGTCAGGCTTTCGTGGACCGAAGCGCGACAGCGTCATCCGCGGCGTGCGCATCCAAACTGACTGGTCCCAATCGAAGCCCGTCGAACTCTGGCGCAAGCCAATCGGACCAGGCTGGTCATCCTTCGCAGTCCGCGGCAACTTCATCTACACCCAGGAGCAGCGTGGCAACGATGAGGTTGTTGCCTGCTACAACCTAACCACTGGCGAGCCGGTGTGGAGACATCGCGATGCTGCCAGGTTCTACGAATCGAATGCTGGCGCCGGTCCGCGCGCAACGCCGACCTTGAGCAACGGGCGCGCCTACACGTTTGGCGCAACGGGAATCCTGAACGCGCTCAACGCTCGTGATGGCTCCGTCATCTGGTCGCGCAATGCGGCATCGGATACCAAGACGAAAGTCCCAATGTGGGGATTTGCAAGCTCGCCGCTGGTTGTTGGCGACGCTGTCATCGTTGCGACCGCCGGCGTACTCGCTGCCTACGACGCCGCAACCGGCAATCCGCGCTGGCAAGGCCCGGCTGACAAAGGGGGCTACAGCTCACCACAGCTCGCGACGATTGACGGCGTCGCCCAGATCCTTCTGCTGAATGGAGAAGGCGCGACGAGCGTCGCCCCTGCCGATGGCAAATTGCTCTGGAAGCATGTGTGGGATGGCGACGGCATCGTGCAGCCGGTAGTGATCGCGGGCAGCGACGTTCTGCTCGGCAGCGGCTCCGGAATGGCCTCAGGAATCGGCCTGCGCCGCGTCGCGGTCGCGCACGGTGATGCCGGATGGAATGTCGAAGAGCGTTGGACGTCGAACGGCCTGAAGCCGTATTACAACGATTTCGTCGTTCACAAGGGCAATGCCTTCGGCTTCGACGGCAGCATCCTCGCGTGCGTCGGCCTCGAAGACGGCAAGCGCAAGTGGAAGGGCGGACGCTACGGCCACGGCCAGATCGTCTTGTTACCCGACCAGGATTTGCTGCTGGTGCTGTCGGAGGAGGGCGAGTTGGCGCTGGTCTCGGCGAAGCCCGATCAGTTCACGGAGCTTGCGCGGTTCAAGGCGATCGAGGGCAAGACCTGGAACCACCCGGTGCTGGTCGGAGACGTCCTGCTGGCTCGCAACGGCGAGGAGATGGCCGCGTTCCGGTTGTCCCTCGCAGGCCGCTGACCGGCGTTTGCCTTCGCAGAGCAACAGTCAGAGAGAAAGGAATTTAGAAATGAGCACCATCGGAAAAGTTGATAGCGTTTGGCGCTATCCGGTCAAGAGCATGCGCGGCGAGGAGTTGGATCAAGCGTTCGTAGGCTTTTCAGGAGTCTATGGCGACCGCCTGTTCGCCTTTGCAAGTTCGGCGAGTCCTATAGGATTCCCCTATCTGACGGGGCGAGAGCAACAACAGATGATTCGGTATCGCCCTCGGTTTCGTGATCCTGAAAGGGCGGCGCAGCCCCTCAATCTGACTGAAGCAAAGGCGCTCTCGCCCAATCTGACCGCCCTGCACGCGAATGCGGCGGACTTGGCCGTGGATGTTGAGACGCCGTCGGGAGAGACGCTCGCAATAGACGATCCGGCGCTGATCAGAATGCTTGGTGAAGGTATCGGCCACGCGCATATCCTGAAACTGTTGCGGTCAGACATTGCGATGACCGATTGCCGCCCGGTTTCGCTGTTTTCGATTCAAACCGTGCGGCAGCTTGAACAGGAACTTGGATTCGCGGTTGACCAACGCCGCTTCCGCGCAAATATTTATTTGGACTTCGATTCCCCAGATGATTCTATTGCTGGCTTCGGCGAGGATGCGCTGGTTGGACGGTCGCTGCGGATTGGATCGGAAGCAGTAATCCATATCTTGCAGCGCGACTCGCGCTGCAAGATGATCACTCTGGATCCCGATACAGGAGTCTCGAATCCGGATTTCCTGCGCAAGGTCACACAAGCCCACAATGGTATGGCTGGCGTTTATGCCGCTGTCCTGGTCGCAGGCACAGTGAAGAAGGGCGACACTGTTGAACTACAGGCAAGTTGAGATACTGCAATGAATATTCTGTGGCGTGATCTGTGTTACAGCCTTCGGGTGTTGGCCAAGACCCCTGCTTTCACGGGGGTTGCCATCCTATCGCTGGCGATTGGCATTGGCGCGAACAGTGCGATTTTCAGCGTCGTCAATGCGCTGTTGTTGCGCCCGCTGCCGTACAGGGATGCCGATCGGTTGGTGATTCTGTGGAATCGTTCTCCCGGATTGAACGTGGAGCGGGATTGGTTTTCGCCGGGGCAGTATCTGGACATCAAAGCCGAGAACCAAACCTTTGACCGAATCGCGGTTTCAATCGGCAGCAGCTTCAATTTAACCGGGCTGGCAGGG
This sequence comes from Blastocatellia bacterium, assembly GCA_039922135.1. Lineage (GTDB taxonomy): Bacteria > Acidobacteriota > Blastocatellia > RBC074 > RBC074 > RBC074. The sequence continues at coordinate 1,254 of JBDSAM010000604.1, read as the reverse complement.
CAATTGGGGCCGGAGCACGTGGATGGCGCGCGGGTTTCTTCATCGTTCTTTCCGCTGCTGGGCGCGAATGCCAGTATGGGCCGCGTTTTCCTTCCCGAAGAAGACACGCCAGGTAAGACTCCGGCGGTGATTTTGAGTTACAGGCTTTGGCAGCGCCGGTTCAGCGCCGACCCACAGATCGTTGGCAAGACGCTGACTCTGAACGGCAACAATCTCAGCATTGTTGGCGTGATGCCTGCTTCTTTCTCCCTGAATAAAGAAGTCATTCCTGCCGTCAACGGCATCGAAAACGCCGACGTGATACTGCCGTTGCCAATGCCTGACAGCGCGCGGGCCAATCGCGGGAATGAAGACTTCAACATCTTCGCGCGGTTGAAGCCGGGCGTGGCCCTAGCGCAGGCACAGGCGGAGATGGATGTGATTGCCGGGCGTATGAAGCAGCAGTACCCGCAAAACTATCCGGCGCACGGCGGCCTGACCATCAGCGTCATGCCGCTGTTGGAACAGGTCGTTGGGGATGTTCATTTGGCGTTGCGCGTACTGTTTGGCGCAGTGGGCTTTGTCTTGCTGATTGCCTGCGCCAACGTCGCCAACCTGTTGCTGTCGCGCGCCGCCGTACGGCAAAAAGAGTTTGCGATTCGCTCCGCACTGGGAGCCAGCCGCATGGGTTTGATGCGGCAAATGCTGACCGAAAGCGTGCTGCTGGCAATGGCGGGTGGACTGCTGGGCGTAGGGTTGGCGCTGCTGGCGGTGAAGGCATTGCGCGTGTTTGGCGCGGCGAACATTCCACGATTGGACGAAGTCGGCGTGGATGGCCGCGTTATCGTATTCACTTGTCTGGTAGCGCTGGTGACGGGCGTTGTGTTTGGCCTGATGCCTGCGCTGCGGGCTTCGCGGGTTGATTTGAACGAAACGTTGAAAGAAGGCGGACGCAGTTCAGACGGAGCAGGGCAGCATCGCACGCGCAGACTGTTGGTTGTCGCCGAAGTCGCGCTGTCGCTGGTGCTGTTGGTGGGCGCAGGGTTGCTGATTCGCAGCTATCAACAGATACTGAACAGCAATCCCGGCTTTAATCCGCACAACGTTCTTTCGCTGCGATTGCTGCTGCCCGCTGCCAAATACGGCACGCCGGAATCCATCCTGAATTTCTTTCGCCGCGCGAACGAAAGGTCAAAGAAGCGCCGGGCATTGAATCAGTGGCTGAAACTTATTCGCTGCCGATGAGCACCGTGGCCTTTGCCTGGGAACCGATCA
>JBDSAM010000603.1:0-4087 GCA_039922135.1 Blastocatellia bacterium | reverse complement strand
CCGTTGGTCAGGTTGACGTGGTGAAATGGGCAGGATTTGGGTTGGATGAATCAGCGATTACAACTGTCAAAAAATTGCGATTCAAACCTGCCGAGCGCGGCGAAAAGAAGCTAACAATCAAAGGCCTAGTTAGGTATAATTTCCGCCGACCCCTTTCGCAGGCTGAGAAGCAAGAGGAAATTGAACTACTCAAGCGCAGCCTTCAAAACATCAACAAACAAACTTCCGGACAGCGCCCCAAACCCTGAACCAAATTTCGGCACTCTATTTTTGTCATGATGCGAAAGTCTTCACTGGCAGTTGGGATTATCTGTTTCCTGTTCATCGGAGTCTTAGGCGGGCTCTTAGGTGGCTGGCCACCCGCTGCTTCCGCGCAGCAGGCATCTGGCGCGCTCGCACGCGAAGAGCGCGTGCGAGTCTTCGAACAGGTTTGGCGCGCGATAAACGACAATTATTACGATAAGAGTTTTCGTGGCGTGGATTGGCGGCAGCAACGCGAGTTGTTCCGCTCCCAGATTGAACTGGCGACGAGCGGGGCGGAGTTTTATCGTGTGCTACGCCAGATGATTGGCAAGCTGGGGGATGCGCATACGCGAATTTACTCGCCAGAGGATGGCTTTGATCGTTACCGTCCATCGGGGTTGACGGTTGGATTGATTGTGCGCCGTATTGAAAGTCAGCCAATCGTCACCTGGGTTGATCCTGATTCGGAGGCGGCCAAATTCGGAATTCGCTCCGGATTCGCGGTCTCTGAAGTAGATGGCGAGCCAATCGAAAAAGTGTTGCAGCGATTGCGTCGAGACATTGGTGAAAGCTCGACCTCGACGTCGCTGGAACTGCAAAGCTTTGACAAGCTTTTCCATGGCCCGCGCGATGTGCCAGTGGCCGCAACCTTCGTGGATGGTGAAGGCGAACAAAAAACTGTTTCGCTGGTGCGTCATTACACGGAATTTCAGCGTCGCGTAACTGCGCGGCAACTCCCCTATAAGATCGGTTACATTGAATTGACAGGGTTCGGGCCGGAAATAGAGCGAGATTTCGATTTGGCAATGCAACAGATGCAGGGTACGCGTGGTTTGATTCTGGATTTGCGTAATAACGGCGGTGGCTTTGTGACAACAGTGGCGCAAATCGCCAGCTATTTTTTCCCGGAGGAAACAGACCTTGGCGAATTTATCACTCGCTATGGACGATCAACACGGCGGCGGACCCGAGCGGTGCGCAACATCTACCGCGAACCGCTGATTGTGCTGGTCAGTTCGCGGTCCGCGAGCGGTTCGGAAATCTTTGCTGCGGCCATGCAGGAGCGAAAGCGGGCGTCCATCGTCGGCACGAATCCAACGACTTGTGGTTGTTTACTGGGTGTTAGCCGCACACTGAGACTTTCCGACGGCGGCAAACTCAATATCAGCGATACTGACTATCGCACGGCGCAGGGGCGACGAATCGAAGGACTGGGTGTCAAGCCTGATCAGCAGATCGACTTGAGAATTACGGACTTAATCGCCGGACGCGACCGCACTCTGGAGGAGTCTGTGGATTTACTTGGGCGTGCGATCGTTTTTGGTTCGCGAAACACAGAGATGGATTTTAGACTTCGCATTCCTGACATTGGCTTGCGTCCATCGAGCCAGGCGCAGCCGGCGACACATCTTCAACGATAATCCGAGAAAATTTTAGAGAAGGAGAAACTATGAATTGCTGTAAGCATATTTTGCTGCTGGCCGTCCTGTTTTGCGCGTTGGCTGTTGGCGTCCAGGCACAATGGATAGTCGCATTTCAAGATCAATCCAAGCGGGACCTGAACGTCATCTTCTTCCTGGATTCGCATTTTGGCTGGATCGTGGGAGATCGAGGTACTGTTCACGCCACGCAAGATGGTGGACGAGGTTGGACTTCACAAAGCCCCAGAGTCAATGCCAATATCAACGATATTTTCTTTCGCACTCGCGAAGAAGGCTGGCTGATCACTGGTGGCGCGCGCATCTTTCGCACAGAAGATGGCGGCGAAAGTTGGTTGCCAGCCTATCAACTCAGTCTGTCGCCAGGCAGAGATAAAAAAGACGCTCCGGATTTTTATAGTATCTCTTTTCCCAATAAAAAGTCTGGCTGGGTTGTAGGAACGGACGGGCGAATTCTGCACAGCGACGACGGCGGGCAAAGCTGGAAGCTGCAAGAAAGCCGAACGAAAGAGGAATTGGTTCATCTGCGCTTTGTTAATGAAAAGCGCGGCTGGGTGGTCGGCGGCAAGGGAACCATTCTTTACACGGACGATGGCGGGCAAACTTGGGAGCGACAGAACAGCAGTGTCAATGGCCAGATTTATCACATCGAAACACGCGGTAAAGACGCCGCATGGGTGGTTGGGGAAAATGGAATTATTCTTCGCACGACCAATGCCGGAAAGAGTTGGGAGCGCATCGCGGTGGATACGCGCGAGACACTAGTCAACATCGCTTTTGCCGACAATAATCAAGGTTGGATCGTTGGATGGAACGGAACCATTCTGCGCTCCAATGATGGCGGCAAGAATTGGACTGAGCAGGAAAGCGGGACGCGAGCGAATCTTTACGGGCTTTCAGTAATCAAGAAAGATGTTTGGGTTTCCGGCGCAGAAGGTTTTGTGCTGAAGTATGGTGGAAAATAGAGAGCCGCAATTTATACGCTGACGGCAGGTATAAGCCGCAAGCCGGCAGGGTGAACAGAAAAAGGGCTGAGTTCTCAGGAACTCAGCCCTTTTTCTGTTCACCGCTCGCTTAGAAACTAGAAGCAGCTTGGCGGGAAGACCGGGAGGGTGTAAGAGTTGGTTGATGACAAAGTCAGCTTGTGCAGGTTATGGCCACCATTAAAGGCGTTCGCTTGCGTTCCAGCGTTCGCGTTAAAGTTGATTGCCGCACCCAAGATGCCAATGTCGCTCTGGCTGAAGATCTTGAACCAGCCCGAACGACCCGCCGGGATAAATGTCTCGAAGCGAGGTGCCAAGCGCGGGAAGGTGTTCGACAGCGAATTGCGCAGTTGGCAGCTACCGCTCACTGAGAAGCTCAGCACGTTCTCTGAATCGTCGTAGAACAGGCCGAAGAGCGAGCCCAATGTTGAAGCGCCGATGCCCAAGTTGCCGGCGATGCGGTTGATGATAACCAACGTGTCATTGCCGTCAGCACGGCTCGGAACATTTGAGTCGGCCAGCACGCGCGGCACGCGGTTGTAGCTGCCGGGAGCACCAACAACACCATCAAAGTTAACGCCAGTCGTGACTGTTGTGTTGTCACAAGCCGTGTTGACACTAAATAGAGCTGCAAACGCTTCCGCGCCCAGATTAGCCGCGTGGCCGCTGGCGAATTTGACGTACAGGTCGCCGATCAGCCAGTTGAAAGCCACCGGGCAACCATTGGAATCCGTGGCAACCGCTACAATGTAGCCGCTAACGCCAGGATCAATGTCCGAAGCCAGGAAGGTCGCTGTCTGGGTCGCCGTCAAGCAGATGAAGCTGTCAGCAATGCCGCAGCCTTCAGAGATGAAGAAAAGGTGAACAGCAATGCCCGATGCAGTGCTGGTGTTGGTGATATTGATCCGCGTGTTCTGCGAATTACCACTGGTCGCACCTGATGTGTAGATGTTGTAGATCAAAACTGATCCCTGCTTCTGGTCGCTGACTTCTGAGGTTGCGGGGTACGGCAAACCTGGATCCGCCGCCATCGCTGCCACTGACATCAAGCCAAGAGCGACCAATGACAACATCGCTGATATGAATTTACGTGAAGTTCGCATTCAAATTTCTCCTTACAAAAAGTCGTTCGTTTAAGAGCGGTTACTAACGTTTGTCTACAAGTTCCTGCTTGCCGGTCCCAGTAGAGATTGAGGGTATTGTATGAACATGGAGCAGGGGTTTGGAAAACGAGTTGACAAACAGTTGAAATTAAAGAGGGGCGCTTGCGGGGGCTATTCGGACTAGCAGGCTTTCTTGAGGTATGTTGAAATAACTATTGTGAGGAAAGCCGACTAACGGAGCGCAGTGTATGTGTTTGGAAAGTTGGTGTCAATACTTTTAATAGGAAGGGCTTAGCTCGGCTTGATAGACCTGTCAACG
>JBDSAM010000602.1:0-9401 GCA_039922135.1 Blastocatellia bacterium | reverse complement strand
AAACGCGATGTCGCGTGGAATCAACAACGGAACCATCGTCGCATCAAGCTGCTGGCCCACAGGCGTTCCAGGGAACATGTCTGATGGCTGCGTCACCCCACCACTACCTGCGACGAGTTGCGTCTGTTTGAGACCTGTGACTTTGAAAACCCGATTCCCCAACAAACTAACCGCATTGAGCTCGCCTGTTGCCGGATGAACTGCCAAGGCACCCGCGCCCATGACTACTGCCAACACTCCAACGTTGCCTGTATTGAGCGCGCCGCCGAAGACTGTCTGGTTATTCGTGGACAAGTTTAAGACCCAAATAACGGAAGCCGTCTCGTCGCTGATGTAGAGTAAATTACCATCATTGCTTACCGCCAGCCCTGTTGCGGCAATCCCTACTTCCGATGCTTTCCCGTTGAATAAATCCGGCAAAGGAGGAGTCTGAATTCCGCTGCCTGTGTTACTGGTCAGAACTCTGCTCGTTCCCCCCTCAATCTTCTTGCCCGCGATCGTCACTGTATCGTTGGTGGTATTGATGAAGCGTACAAAGTTTCCAACCGCGGATTCATCCACCACGAACAACCCGCGCCCTAACGGGTCACGCGCGATAACGGTCGGCGTAGTAAAAGGAGATTGTCTGACGGGCGCGCCTTCGCCGTAACCGCCCGCAATGGTATCAACTGCCGTCACTCCGGTGTTGGCTGTCGCCGTCAGTTGCCATGTGTAATTTCCTGGGCCGATGTAGGTGTGAGTTGTATTCGCCTGAGACGCGCGGGGCGTGCCATCACCGAAATCCCATTCAACGTTGACCACACTGGCGCAGCTGGTGGCAGTCGTCGTCGAAGCAAAATTGACAGGCGTGCCCACCGCCGCTGTAGCCGGAACGGTTGCTGAACATTGGACTGTGCATACAGCCTGTGCTGAAGCTTGGCGCAACGGCAGCGCGAATGAAATGCATAAACCAAAAATCAAAACCAATGTCATGAAGTTTCTGATTTGTTTTGCAGGACGAATTGGAAAGGCTCCCTTTACAAAGAAGTGACGCATAATTCAAAGCTCCTTTTGCTTATATCAACGCACACTCCAGGCATGCGTTGGCGATGGCTCGGGCGATTAGTTACCGAAGTAGAATTAAATTGGGGGAAGTTTTATTGACGATACTGCACTGGCGTTTCGTGTGTGAACTGCTTTCGATCTGATATGGGCAACGGTGTTCCAGGATAAAACAAAAGACATTGAAATATGCCTTTCTTCACAGTTGGCATGCTATAGCCGTACCAAATGGCTGATTACATTGAAGACGTGCAAATAAAAGTTCAATCGGAAGACAAACGCTGAACATTTACGCAGTCTTCATTACGTTGATTCCAGAAATGAATGAGCAAGGGCCAAGGAACAAAGGCCGAAGGCTTCGTTTGAAGCGCCCGCTTTAATCCTTTGTTCCTGACCCTTGCTGTAAAGGCTCGAGATGACTCGAGCTGCCTTTATTTAATCGCGATCTGCACTGTGTTACTGATCTTGCTGTCAACGGTCAGCACGACATTGATCAATCCTCTGCCGATTAAGGTCCGGGGTAGAACGATGTTGACCTGATCCAGTCCGACGAAGCCAGAGACTGCAAAGGCGTCTTCGAACAAATTTGGATTGAGGGTTTTTACCGTGCCTCCCAAATTGACGGAGATGTTCGTCGCATTCGTCCGGCCACGCAGTCCCACGCCGTAAGCTAACAGATAGACCGTGTCCGTGTCCGGTCCTAAATCAATGGGAGCAGCGGTGACGGTTTCGAACGTCTGCACGCCATTTCGGATGCGCAAGATAACCGCCGATATGATGCCTGTACCCGTGGCATTGGCGCTGAACAGGCCTGGCGCAACTTTAGTAACCTTCATTGCGCCCATGCCAACCACGTTATTGTTGACCGTGACGGTGACCGCGGCATCGCCTTCAGCCGTGCCCGGCGGCACTTGGTAGTTGACCTGCGACGGCGCGACGAAGAAAAGCGGCGCGTCGCGCGATATGCCTGCGCTATCCCTGATCGTCACCTTAGTACCAAGCAACGTCGTCGGCAATGGGACGGTCGAAGCGATTGCCACATCGGTCGCCAGGTTGACGCCAAACGCGGCGACGATGGATTCGGGCGCAATCTCAGCGCCCAGGAAGCTGGCCGCCGAAACGCTGGTCACCGTGGGAACCTGACCAGGATTGATCGTGAAGGTCTGTGGCGACGTGACGCCACCGCCCGGCGTGGGATTGAAGACCACCACCTGCGCGCTGCCCGCGCCTATGATCAGATTAGCCGGAACCTGCGCCAGCAGTTGCGTGGTGCTGACGAAGGCCGTCGCCAAATCCGTCCCGTTCCATCGCACTTTTGAACTGGCAACGAAGTTGCTGCCTGTCACCATCAGCGTAAAGTCAGGGCCGCCAGCCGTCGCTGAAGTTGGGCTAATGGAAGTCAGCGTCGGCGCTGGATTCTGCCCCGAAGTGATGTTGAACAGCACGACATTCGACGCGCCACCACCCGGCGTAGGATTGAAGACCGTCACGCTGGCTTGTCCCGTGCCGACGACATCTGATTGCAGAATTTGTGCCATCAACTGCGTCGCGCTGATAAAGGTCGTCACGCGCGGCGAGCCGTCCCAGCGAACTACTGCACCGTTGACGAAGTTCGTGCCGGTAACTGTCAGCGTGAACCCGGAACTGCCTTCGACAGCGGTATTCGGGCTAAGCGATGTGAGCGTCGGAACCGGATTTGGCGGGCTGACCATGAAGGGCAGCGCGTTTGACGTGCCGCCACCAGGCGCAGCGTTGAAGACCGTGATGTTCACCGTCCCAGGGCTGGCCAGATCGCTGGCGGGGATTGCCGCGGTCAGTTGCGAGTTGCTGACAAAGGTTGTTGGGCGATTCTGCCCACCCCAATTGATTACTGACGTAGGAACAAAGCCGTTGCCATTGACCGTCAGCGTGAATGATCCGCTGCCGACCAACGCCGACGTGGGACTAATACTGGCCAATTGCGGCACTGGATTGTTGCCCTGAATCGTGATCGTACCAGTCTTGGTGCAGGTGGACGTGCTCGAACTCAGCCGGCGCACGCGATTGTTGTTGGTATCGGTGAAAATCACCTCGCCCGTTGGACTGACGATGATGTTGACTGTTTCAGGCAATTGATTCGCCGTGCCGCTGCCAACAACCAGCGCAGGCGGCGAAAGGCTGACCTGTGCGTTGGCCGCAGGGCCACCATCGCCGGCAAAGCCTGGCGTTGATCCCGCGACCACGGTGGCCGTGCCTGAAGAACTGATCTGAACAATCTGACTATTGCCAGTAGCGGCTGGTGGCGGTCCAGGTCCAACCGTGACATAGGCGTTGCCATCAGCGGCAACGGCCACATCGCGCGGTTTATTGAAACCAGAGCCCAGCACTGCAAAGTTGCCGCTGGCGGTTGCCGTTTCGCGCAGCACGGTGCCATCAGTGTAGTTGGCAACGTAAATGCGCCCGTCAGGCCCAATGCCCACGCCAGGATATTGTTTGCCCGACAGAATGCTGGACACTTGCCCATTGCTGCCATTGATTCTGCGTACGGCATTGCCCCCAGTGTCGGTTAGATAGATGTTATTGCTGCCATCCACAACCACATCCGACGCGCCGATGAACTTAGCCGCCAGCGCGAAACCACCGTCCCCATTAGCCGCTTGCGATTCACCGCCACCGGCGATCTTGGCGATCTGGCCGGCGGGGATGCTGATGGGCGATCCGGAACCGGGGTAAATCGTCACGGTGCTGGCTGATGTGTTAATGAAGCGCAGCAGGCTGGTACGGCGACCGGTCGCAGTTTGCGGCACATTCGGACCTTTTCTCGAATCAGCAACGTAAATTCCCTGGCTGGTAATGAAGAGTCCCTGCGGTGAGTCGAATCCGGCCTGAATAACCGGCACTCCATCGTCAGCACCTCCGCCAACATTCTTGTTGACCGTTACAATAACACCAGGCGCAACAGTCTGTTCGGAAGCCGTGCCCGCAAATATTTTGACCGGGGTAGCGCCGCGATTGACGAAACGAAGTCGCGAGCTGATGGTGTCCGCGATCCACAAATTGTTGTTCGCGTCCACTGCCACGCCGGTCGGCGAGTTGAAAGTAGCGCTGGTCGCCAATCCACCGTCATAAGGCGGCGTCAGCCCGTTTCCGCCAATCCTGTCAATCGCATTTGGCGCAATCATCACGCCAGCCAGCGTCACCGCCGCCGCGCTTTGATTCAAGTAGCGAATGCGGCCTCTGCCAGTGAGCGACTGGTCGGCGATGAAAACACCATTTGCGTCGGCGGTAATTCCAGCCAGCGGGATGTTACCCGTACTGCCCTGCAAACCTAAGGTGGCGCTGGTTCCGGGGCCACCGTCGCCGCAATTCGAAACTGAATAATCGCAGGACTGCGCTAACACACCTGCCACCGTCATCGCCGATCCGTTCAACCGCACAATCGTCTGCAAGTTGGCCAATGCAACGTAAACGTCCGTGCCACGAACCGCCAACCCTGAAGGGAATGGATTCGGCGCAGGCGAAGCGAATACAAACTGTTGCAGCAGACTTGTGTTGCCATTCGATTCAATGCGGATTACACGACCGTGTCCGGTATCGGCAATAATCACGCGGCCCTGGCTGTCCACTTCGACCGAACGCGGTTGCAGCAGCGGCGTGTTCAAAGCCGGTCCCGGAGAAAAGACATCCTCCGGCTGGGTCGTTGCGCCATTTCCGGCAATCGCCGAAACCGCGCCACCAGTTGTAATTTTGAAGATTTGGTTTATGCCGGGCGTTGCGTCGGCGACAATAACATCGCCTGTCGCGTTATTGACGGCAAGACCGTTTACCTTCTCCTTAAAGCCCGAAGCCAGCGTTCCGATGTTTCCGGGCGCGATTGAAGTCGCGGCAACCGTCACGTTGGACGAAGAGACGTTGAGGGCACGCACCTGGCCGTCCGCTTGCGCGACATAGTAGAGCAAATTTCCATCAGCGCTGGTGTCGAGACCGGCAACCGTACCAAGATCAGTTCGCACTCCGGAAATATTCTCTCCAAGCTCCGCGCCACCGCCTGCCACTGCCCTAACCACGCCTGGAGCAATGCTGCGCCCGGCAATCGTCACGGTGGCGTTGCTGGTATTGATGAAGCGGATCAACGTCGCGCCGCCAATCGAGTCCGCGACATAAATGCCGCGATTCTGCGGGTCACGCGCTACGGAGACAACCGTGCCGAATGGCGATTGAGCGGCCAGATTTCCCTCGCCTAAGCCTCCGGCAATAGTGTCAATCACTGTCGAACCGGTGCTGGCCGTGGCCGTCAGCGTCCAAGTGTAACTTCCGGCTGCTACGTAAGAGTGAGTTGTGTTTTGTTGATTGGATCGCGTGCTGCCATCGCCAAAATTCCATTCAAACGATGGTTGCGTCGCACATCCATTGGTTGTCGCCGTCGCGGCAAAACTGACAGCCGCATTAACCGCTCCAGTCGCAGGCACAGTCGCCGTGCAATTGACCGTGCAGCCTTGAGCCGGGTCGCTCAGATCATCGCGGCGAAGTTTATAGGAAGATGAGCTGGCTCCATTGGCCCTGCCATTAGCTCTAGAAGATGAAGTGAATACCGACCCAGACTTGTTTTCCGCTTTCATCCCGCCGCTGCTTAGCGAACGGCGCGCGGTAATTCCAGCCGAATGAGATTGCGCGAGAAACACGCCAGAGGCAAACAAGCCGATAAAAAGAAGCGCGAATGTTGTAAGCCGCGAGCCTCGAAAGTTCGCGGTTACGTGAACGAGTGATAGACGAAGGTAGCCCCTCAGAACAGACATAGATCAACAACTCCTTATATGGTTTTCTTAGGGCAGCACGAGTTACCAAGGCCGGTCGTTGCCGGCGATGAGACGTACTTCAGTTTGTCATTATGAATGAGTGCGTGTGTAGTGTTGCGTGAACTGTCATTTATGGGAGAGAGCCTTTGGCTTTTCTCGATTGGGCTTTCTTAGTTTTGGGCATTAGCCGTGCAGGACATTAATACGTCAATACGTCCGTGGAATGTCAAAAGTCATTGGGCGATGACTTCGGAAATTATGGAGCCGACTGCCGGAGTTGAACCGGCGACCTACTGATTACGAATCAGTCGCTCTACCAACTGAGCTAAGTCGGCCTTCTCGTGACGCAGTCCCGAAAGCAAAAGGCAATTGGAGGAAGACTTCCGGCGATTGATCAAAGATAGTTCTTGTTTCGCACTGTGGCGTCAAACGGGGGGCATCTTACACAACGCTCCCAAAGTTCGTCAAACCGAATTTGCAGCATTCGCGCTGCTAATCTGAAACGGCATAAGATTCTGGGTTTTCAGCGACAACCGCTCTAATTTTTCTTCTTGACACGAAATTTACCCTGTGGCAAAAATACGCTCAATCTGACTGTTGATGGGGTGAGGACATCAGCAGTTTTTGAGCCGGCTGACGAGTCCCAAGCTTGTCAGTCGGCTCTATGCTTTTTAGAGACACTTCTCGCGCCTCTGCTTCGTCTTAAACATTCAGATTCATTTTTGCCCGCGCCAGTTCTTGCCGTACTTGTTCAGGTGCGGTTCCGCCTATCTGGCATTTGCCTGCCAGACAACTTTCCAATGAGATCATCCGGAAGAAATCTTCATCAAACAAAGGCGAGAACTGCTGGCATTCAGCCAGCGTCAGTTCATTCAATTCCCTGCTTTGTTCGATGGCATAAACCACTATGCGCCCAATGACTTCATGAGCTTTGCGAAATTCAAGTCCTTTCCGAACCAGATAATCCGCCAAATCGGTGGCGTTTGTGTAATCGCGAATGGCGGCAGAGAGCGCGCGATCGCGGTTGAATTCGATGTTGCCCAATACCGTCGCGGTCACGCGCAGACTGTCAGAGAGCGTATCAATCGTATCGAAGAACGCCTCTTTGTCTTCCTGCAAGTCCTTGTTGTAGGCCAGCGGCAGCCCCTTCATAAGCGTCAGCATCGCCGTCAGGTGGCCGAAGATGCGGGCCGATTTGCCGCGAATGAGTTCTAGCGAATCTGGGTTCTTTTTCTGTGGCATCAGACTGCTGCCCGTCGCAATCGCGTCGCCCAGCTTGATAAAGCCAAACTCCTGCGTCGAATAGATAATCAAATCCTCAGCCAGCCGCGATAGATGCATCATCGTTATCGCCGCGCAGTTCACAAACTCGATGATGTAATCACGGTCACTAACGGCGTCCAGGCTGTTGCGCGTCACTTCATCAAAGCCCAACTGCTCGGCCATCCATTCGCGGTCAACCGGAAAGTTCGTCCCGGCCAGCGCACCAGACCCAAGCGGCAGAACATTAACGCGCTTTTTGACATCCCTGAGCCGATCGCGGTCGCGAGTCAGCATTTGAAAATAGGCCAGCAGGAAATGTGCGAAGAGAATCGGCTGGGCCTTCTGCAAATGGGTGTAGCCGGGAAGCGGGTCATCCGCATACTTTTCCGCCAGTTGGATGAGCGCAAGCTGCGCATCCCTCATCGCGGCATCAATGCGCTCGATCTCTTCACGCAAAAACAGCCGCGTGGCAACGGCAACCTGATCGTTGCGGCTGCGGCCTGTGTGCAGCTTATATCCCACAGGGCCGATCAATTCGACCAGTCGCGATTCAATAAAGCTATGGACATCTTCCGTGGTGGCAAATTCAGGCTGAGCCAGATAACCTGGCTCAGCCGCATTTCCGGCAATCTTCTGCAAACCCTGCGTAATGGCGTCTGCCTCAGCTTCAGGCAACACGCCCGCACGTCCAAGCGCCTGCGCCTGAACGACACAAGCTCGCAGGTCGGCGAAGATCAATCGTTGATCAAAACGGAAACTGGCGTTGAAGGCGGCAAAGTGCTGGTCGGTTTCGCCGGTGAATCGGCCTCCCCAAAGGTTCATAAGTAATCAGTTGGTTTTTCCCATCACGTAATTTTGAATCAGTTTGATGACCAGATCGGCTTCGACCTGTTGGCCGCTGCCGGGCGCGAAAATAAATGGTTTGCGCGGATTGTCCGCAGTGATCGTCACCAGATTGTTGGTGGCAGTGAGAATCTTCGACAGCTCTTTAATTTGCGCGCCGGTCAGACTGGCTAGGGTTTTGTTGGTCGGATCAGTCAGCGCGACTTGGCCGGGGCGAATCCTCAGCCACCCTGTGCGCGCATCCTCCCAACCATATTTGCCGGATTTCAGCTTCGCCATTCGCCGCCATTGACCGTCATAGCTGATTTTGATGACTGCTGCGCCGTTCAGCTTGATCGCTTGTAGCATTGCAGCTTCAGCTTTATCAAAAGCTTGCTTGTTGTACAGGTAGATGATCCCAAGCATCTCGAACGCGCCCGCTTTGCCGCTGTCATCTTTCACCAGTTCTTCCAGCTTGGTTAGCGTTTCATCCACTGACGCCGGATCATTCTCGCGGAAGTTGATCACAGTCTGATTAAAGCGTTCGTTGTAGGCATTCGCGGTAAGCCCCAACCGGTTGACTTTTATCGAGTATGGAATGGCCGTCTTCCCGCTCATCTGCCCGGTTATACGCAAGCGATATTCGCCATCGTTTGGCAAAGCGCCTGTCGGCGTGTTGATCTTGAATTCATTGGTGCCAGCGTCTTTCTTTACCGCGACCTCTTTGCTCTCTTTGTCCAGAATTTGTAAGCCCAGCGGCGCGCCTTCACTCTGAACCTGAAACGTCAGCAGATCACCGCTTGTGGCGTTCAGGAGGAATTCTTCAAATAAAGCTCCGCCCGATCCTTTCTCTGAAGCGCGCGGGTCCAAGCGGCCTTTCGATTCTTGATTGAATGTCAGCGTAAGCGTGGTTGGCGTTAGCGGTGCGGCGGTCTTATTGCCCTTTGATTCCGCTTTTGGCGTGGGCTTCGGCTTAGCGTCAGGTTTCAGCCGGGCGTCACCGCCTTGAGCGTGAAGGTTAAACAAGTTGCCTAATGGTGCGAATAAGATTGCGACGAGTAAAAATGTAACCCTGAAGAGTAATTGTCTTTTCATACTTCTCATTATGGCTTCAACTCCAACGGGGCACTTTGCTTTTTATTTTGCGTCTTTGGCGCAGCGGAAACCTGTCTGGCCGTAATCGGGCTTGCCATTTTTCGGCCAATCACCGCGTCCTGCGGGCCAGCCGCGCCGCGCCGTCGCCGTGATCTTTTCGGCAAGGCTTTGATAAGAGCCGCCGCGCAGAACTTTGACGCTGGAAAATCCAGTCAGCGATTCAATCTTTCCGCCAGGATATTCCTTGTAATCGCTCGCCGTCCATTCCCAGGCATTGCCGATCAGATCAAGCGCGCCGAAGGAGCTGGCACCAGCCGGGAATTGGCCGACCTGCATTAACTGCCGTTTGTCATTTTTGTCTTTCATGACATTGGCGGCGTTATCCAGCCAGTCTTCGCCCCATGG
>JBDSAM010000601.1:0-3106 GCA_039922135.1 Blastocatellia bacterium | reverse complement strand
CCAGGCACTTTTTGCCATTTGATGGCAGTTGGCGGAAAAATGTGCCGAGCAGATAAGAGATTGGCGCTGATGTACTAACGCCTTCGTTCCAGCCTTTGAACGGTTCGTGCGTGGAGGTTTCGACGATGGATGGACGAACTATAGCGACCGGCAAGCTGACCCCGTTGCGTCCTTCCTTAACGCGCAATGCAATCAGCGATTCAGCCAGACTCTTGGTGAAGGTGTAGGTATTCGGCCAGCCAAACTCCTGCGCGCGCTGCATTCCGGCTTCAGTCAATTCGCTGCGCACCCATCGTTGGCGCTGTTTGCGCGTTTGGGCCTCGATTTCGGATTCGGTGAGTTGTTTACTGTTGCGGCGGCCTTTTTCCAAAACCTGCTTTCTAAGCTGCTCAGTAATTTCTGCGCTCTCAGCATGAGCCTCGATCTTCTTGGCCAGCCTGTGCAGCGACTCATACTCAATCTCGGCATCAAAGTCGGCGATACCTTTCGGAGTGTAGTTTGGCACTGGCGTTTCATTGATCCGGCCATCGTGGAAGCCGACAACATAACAAGTCGAAAGATGCAGCAGCGCGGCGCGAGCACAATCCCGCAGGAAGTCGAGCAGGTAAATTGTCCCGTCAATATTGACCGCCAGCGCCTGCCGCAGGTCAGGATTGAAATCGGTCAAGCCGGAACTGTTGATAACGACATCAAGCTGCAATTGCATCCGGGCGTAAACCGCAGGGGACAGCCCCAGCCCGGGTTGGCTGACGTCGCCTTCGACAACCTCGATCTTTTCTGCCAGAAATCTTCCCAGGTCCTCGCCGTGAATCTCGTGCAGTTTATCAAAAACCGGAGATTCAGCCGCAATCTTCTCAAAACGGCTTTGCGATGTGGTAGAACGCTGGCGTCGGATTAGCAGGTAAATTTTGCCGATGTCTGGAATCTCTTGCAGGACTTTCGCCAGCCAGACCTTGCCAATGAAGCCAGTAAACCCGATCAGCAGAATGTTCTTTCCCGCTAGCGTCGTACGCATCGAAAGTGGATCGAGCCGCCTTTGCGAGTCGAAAACTATGGTGGGAGAAGTAAGCTTTTGCGTGATGCGATGGGCAGGAGAAATAGCGTTCAGCAGCACTTCCGGCGGATTGCCCAGCTTGCGCGCGAGCTTTTCCATTAAGACGCGGCCATCGGAGTTACGATCGATGAGTCTGGCCAGGATTTGCCGAGGACG
Organism: Blastocatellia bacterium; assembly: GCA_039922135.1. GTDB lineage: Bacteria > Acidobacteriota > Blastocatellia > RBC074 > RBC074 > RBC074. The sequence continues at coordinate 1,896 of JBDSAM010000601.1, read as the reverse complement.
AACGACAGGTGACAGCAATCTGCCCGTCGCGCGGCCATCGCAGAATTCCAGGCGGTTTGCGATTAACTCAGTGACTCCCAGATGTGCGGCGAGTGGACGCATAACGTGATCGAGTCCTTGGCTGACCAGCACAATTCTTTCGCCGCGCGCCATCGCTTCGTTCAACAACGCGACGCCTTCGGGTTTGAGTTTTGGCCTGATCTGATAATCGAAATACTCTTCGCCCAACAGGTCAAGTCTGTCCCGGCTGACGCCGCGCAGGGCCATATGCAGTACGCGGGTAGCGAAGACACGGTCAATTGCGTACAGCAGCGGACGGATTAGCGCCAGCATCGCGAACCCGCTCCGGCGCAGCCAGCGTTCGGAAAAGCTCTGAGCGTTCCAGGTAAAGTAGGTCACCGGGCGCACGGCAGTCAGATTCAGCAAACTGCCTTCGACACGCCAGAAAGTTGGTTCAGGTGCGTGGACGGGCGTCGAGGTCTGCGAACCAGCCTGTGAATGGGTATGGACTGCGCTCACGGTAATAGGATTGAAACTCAAAAAAAGTGTCGGCGTTGCTCGGCGGGGAAATCGCTTCCTGCGTCACCAGAATGTTCTATTTACTCTATTGATTTACGATGCCGCATGAAACATGAAATCTTCGTGGGAGTCAAATCTGGGCTGCTTTCTCCACGAACAGACAAAATAGTGCCGAAGGTAGTTTTCTTCGGCTCTTTGGATTAATCTGCGTGTTGAAATACCTGCGATAGTTATTTTTTCGATTAAGGCATGACATCTATGAACATTCATCGAAGAGAGTTTTTGATCCATGGAATCGCGTTGGCCTCTGCCGGATTGCCAATTATGGCGCTGGCTCAGAATCCGGTTGCTCCGGAATCATTGGTTTACCTTTGTCCGATGCATCCGGACGTGCAATCCAAACTGCCAGGCAAATGTCCGAAGTGCAATATGAAGCTGGTGGCAACCAAGGCTTCAGCGCTAGGCAGCGAAGATTTCTACGTCTGCCCGATGCACGCCGATATTGTTTCCAATCAGCCGGGGACTTGCCCAAAGTGCAAAATGAAGCTGGTGAAATCAGCCCCGCCAGAAACCAGTGATTACGTCGTCAAAATTCAAATCAACCCATCGCCGCCGCGTGCCGGACAGAAGGTGAAATTCCGCTTCACCATGTTTCACCCGACGACCGATGCGCAGATTAAGGAGTTCAACGTCCTGCACGACAAGCTCTTTCACCTGTTTGTCGTCAGCCAGGATTTTGAATCGTTCCAGCACATTCACCCCGACAAACAAGCCGATGGTAGCTTCACGATTGAAACAACTTTGCCTAAGGCGGGCTATTACCGCATCTACTGCGACTTCTTTCCGGCGGGCGGCACGCCGCAGGTGACGCATCACAGTCTGGTGACAGCAGGCTTCAACGGCGATCTGATCTCATCGCAAGCCAATTTGACACCCGATAAAGCGGTTGACGGAAAGCGCGTCAAAACCATCGAAGGCATTCGCTTTGAATTAGGCTTTGAACCCGCCGAACCCTTTGCTGGAAAGCCCGCCGAACTGCGCTATTACCTGGTGGATGAAAAGTCGGGCGAGCCTGTCACGGACTTGAAGCCTTACCTCGGTGCTTGGGGGCATACGCTGATCCTGAGCGAGGATGGAACGGACTACCTGCATTCGCATCCGACCGAGATGATTGATGAAGCGCTGAGCGCGGAAGAGCGCGCCAAGCTGATTAGTAAGCCTGACATCACCTTTGATACTTTCTTCCCGCATCCGGGCAATTACCGCATCTGGTCGCAGTTCCAACGCCAGAGTAAGATCATCACGGTTTCGTTCACGTTGTATGTTCCGCGTCTGAAGTAGGCATCAGTGAAGTCAGGCTTCTGACTGACAAGCGAT
>JBDSAM010000600.1:0-3686 GCA_039922135.1 Blastocatellia bacterium | reverse complement strand
CGCTGCCGCCCCAGCTCTGCACATAATTGTGGACGTGGTTGGCTTTGATGCCGGCGGCATAGGGAGGTTTGCGGATTGTGTATTCGTTGGGCGTCAGCGCATAGCGATCCGGCTGCATCTCTCCCCGGCGCGGATGTTCGTAAGGCCATTCGGTAGACTTCAGCTCTTCGGTAGTGTCAATTCTCTTTCCAGCTTCCAGCATCAGGACTTTCATTCCATGCGAAGTCAGTACGTGCGCCGCCATCCCGCCTGCCGCGCCAGAACCTACGACAATGGCGTCGTAAACCTTGCTGAGATTGACCGCCTTGTCATCGGGCAAATTTATAGTCTGCAAACTCATTCCGACCTTTATTAGTTTGATTGGGTATAACTACTCAGCAGGGGTAAGGAACAGGGAGCGTGAGCGACCTGGGCTTCGATTAGGCAATCTTCTTATAAAGGCTCAGGTCGCCGCTCCCTGTTCCGTACCGTCGGGCAATTGGCTTTGTGTTTCGGCTTCGGTGTAGACAGAGATGGCGTAGCGGAGTTCTTCATCAATGTAACGGTTGATGATCCGCGTTGCCTCGACGTAGGTTTTCAGGCCTCCTGTTTGTGCCGAAAGCATACCCTGCTCCAAGTGATCGAGCAGAATCATACGCAGGAGCGAGATTTCGCAAACCAAATCGCGCGGACGATATCCCAGCCGGTAACGCGTATAGACGTGAACACGTCCTTCGCGCGTGTTAGCGGCCTGGGGCGTTTGTTGCGTGCGCAACAGGTTGCAAATCTCTTCGATCATAAACGGGACGTGATCTCGCAGCCCGGAATCTGACATTCCGTCATCCGAATGAATGCGTGGGTCGTGGCGAACGGCTTCGATCCATTCATGGGCGATGTCAAGATGGTGGGCTTGAACCAGATCTGCTAAGTTGGGGATTGTCATAGCGTACCTCTGATTGTTGGTAATAAAAATTTACCTAAGTAAGTGGCGCGAGTTCTTTACTCGCGCCGTCGCGCTAGCGGTCTGTTTGCCAGAGTGAAGAACTCACGCCCGCTGTGATCGGCCTTTGCGTAGTCTTAATAGAGGGTCCCAAGCGGAACCCTCGGGACTGGTGAAGCGATCAAAGCAACGGAAGCTTTCTAGGGGTTATCGTTTCCGTTTGTTCCATGTTTCTCACGCATTCTATAGGTGTTTTACCGAATTAAGCCAGCGCGCGGTCGTTAGAGCAAATGGCTATTACACGGGTTGGTAATCCGCGTCGCTCCGTTTTGGACAGGGGATTAGAACTCCATCGTTAATAATGTCTTCAAGCTCCCGGCCCTGAGTTTCCTTAATGAACTTCAGGAAGCTGTCAATGCGATCTATTCCCGGTTCATCAAATCCCATATCTTTCAATAAGGCCTCGCTGGTGCGCAACGAAATTGGGTATGGAAGAATGCGAAATTGAAATCTGCCGACTTCATGAAGCTTGCTGATAGCTGTGTATAAATCTTTGAGCACAAAGAATGAAGTCAATAAACAATCGTGCTGCCCAGTGCTGGCCCGCATCAGCAGAAAGTAAAAGTCTGCGTTGTACCGTTCGACAAATCGGTCGAAGTCCTGCTGAGCGAACATGCTCGCCGGAACTTCACTGGCTGGTGAACTGGTCGGGGAACCTTTCACTCCCCCACTTTCGATCAACTTCGTAATCGTCTGTTCTAGAATGTCGAAAGCTTCCATTTTGCCGATGTACCCTTGCGCGCCTGCTTCCATCGCTGCGCGCCGAATCTCCGGCTCAGTAATGCTCGAATAAAACAAAATTGGCGTTTGCTTGTCCAACGCGCGAATCAGTTTGCAAAGTTCCAGTCCGGTACCATCTGGCAAGTTGTAATCCAGTAAAATCAGGTCAAAGTGTCCGCCCCGGACATGCCGTAGTCCATCAATCACGTTTTCAGCGACAACAGCCTGATAACCGCCGATCTTCAGCATTTCACATATATATCCGGAAATATCCCGATTATCTTCCACGCAGAGGATGCGAGGCGAGGATCTTAAAGTCATCGTTTCCAGCCTCCAATAATCTGGCTAGCTACAGCTAGGGGAGAGGTACAAGCACTCTAGTCTCAGTGTCTTAAAACGGTGACGGGTGAGAAATCAAGATTGATAATCGTTGGGGGTTACAAAAATGCCGATCAAAAACCGAGCAACTGGAAGATCGCCTGATTTAGGAGTATTCCCAATTTTCAATCTGAAGCCTTGGCTTACAACGGAAGCGCCAAACTGTTCAAGTCGAAGGCCAGTTGACCGTGTCCTATACAACTTTTCACCGTCCTTGCCATTCACTTACTGCCCAAGCAACTTTCCGACCAGTTTCCCCTCGCGGGGTATTTTTATCTTGCCGCGGTCGCACGCCCGGCGATGTACTTTTCAATCCAGGCAAATTCGCGCCGCATCTTGTCGAGTTGGTAGCTGGGTACAACCAGCCCGTGGCCTTGATCGGGATAGACAACCAGTTGCGTTGCCACTCCTAGCCGCTTCAGCGTCCGGTAAGTTTCCTGAGATTGTCCCAGAGGCACGCGTTCGTCCTTTTCACCGTGGAAGATCAGTGTTGGCGTTTTGGCATTGGTCATATAAGTGAGCGGTGATTGTTCGTCGAACATTTTGCGCGCTTCCCAGGGCGTGCCGCCGTGCAAACGTTCGCGTTGCGCGACGATGTCCGCATTACCCCAGTACGAAACTGCATTAGATAATCCCGCGCCGTACGTCGCGCACTTGAACCGGTTCGTATGGCCGACGATCCAGCCGCTCATATAACCGCCGTAACTCCATCCGGCCACGGCCATTCTGCTTTCGTCTGCAATGCCGCGTTTCACCAGTTCGTCAACGCCGCTCAGGATATCTTCGTAATCCACTTTGCCGACCAGTTTCGCGTTCGATTGCGCGAAGGCCGCACCGTAATTGGACGAACCGCGAAAGTTAGGCATAAACACGACGTAGCCGTTTGCGGCATAAACTTGTGGAAAACCACCCCAGCTTGCGTTGAAACTTTTGGTGTACGCTCCTTCAGGCCCGCCGTGGATGTAGGTCAGCAGCGGATAACGCTTGCCGGTCTGATAGCCAACCGGGTAAACCAGAACGCCCTCGATCTCCGTCCCATCATTTGATTTCCATTTGATCGCATCTACTTGGCCGAGCGCGAACTCCTGCGCTTGAGGATTGAGCTGCGTCAAGAAGACCGGAACCATGATTCGCGCGGCCAGCAAGGCGACCTCCGATGGCACGCGCGGGTTTTCGTGGACGAAGGCGATGTTCATCCCATCCGGCGTGATAGAAAAACTGGGGTTGACACCGTCGCTGCGCGTCATTGCGATAGGCTGTTCGTCCGCAATGGTCATCGTGTAAATCTGTTCATTGACGCCCAGCCCCGCGTTGAAGATGAATCGCTGGCTGTCGAAGGTCCAACGATGGCTGCGAATGTATCCATCGAACTTTTTGGCCAGCACGCGCGGTTGGCTACCGCCTGCTGCCGGCCCGGATGTGGCAGAGATAATGTGAATGCGATCTGGCCCAGCATTGGCATCACCATCCGCATGCGCCAGATATGAAATCCAGCGGCCATCGGGTGAAAAGCGCGGCTCGGTCTTTCCGCCACTGCCCTGAGTCAGGGGTTTGAGCGAGGCTGTGTCTACTGTTGATGCTTGCCAGGCCGCTGCCGCAATAAAGACTT
>JBDSAM010000599.1:0-12641 GCA_039922135.1 Blastocatellia bacterium | reverse complement strand
GGCAATCGGTGAAATAACCTCGCCAGATTTGCTGGCAATGTTCAAAGCCAACGAATACGAGACCAAAAAAATCCGCGACCTTTTTTTCCGTTTGGGGCGCGGGGTGTATGCCGAAGGCCGCATGCAGCGCATTGAGCAAGAGCTGAAACACGCCCAACAAGAATCGGCCAACCAATTGCGCAAGATGGAGATGGCCCAACAAGAATCGGCCAACCAATTGCGCGAGATGGAGATGGTTCAACAAGAATCGGACGACCGATTGCGCGAAATGGAACGACTGGCGCAGCGACTTGACAGTGCAGAACGGCTCCATCAAGCGTCGGAAAAGCGGCGACTAGAAATTGAGCCTTTCGCCAGAGAGTATGTCAGCCTAATCAACAGCCGCACCTGGAAAGCGATGCAACTGGGCTGGCGGGTGCGAACCCGAGTGGCACCGCCCAGCTCAATGCGCGCTCGCGTCAGCAAGAAGCTGCTACGCGCCGCCTGGCAAACAATCAAAAAAATCAAAGGCAATACACCGACGGTTGCGGCTGACGATCAATCGGAACCTCCAGCGGGAACCGATTTCGATTATGGCGACTGGGTGCGGCGGCGAGAGCCCGATGCGGCGCAGTTGGAAGCGCAAGCGCTCGCGGCGCGGGGTTACGAGTATCGCCCGCTCGTCAGTATCTTGACTCCAGTTTATCGCACGCCGCTGCCGGTGCTGCGGATGGCCATCGAATCCGTGCTGCGGCAGAGTTACGACAACTGGGAGTTGTGCCTGGTGGACGGCGGGTCAGGGCAGGCTGAACTGCAAAGCCTGCTGGAGGATTATGCTAGTCGCGACGGGCGGATTCGCGTCCGCCATCTGATCCAAAATCTGGGCATCGCTGAAAATACCAACGAGGCGCTGCGAATGGCAGCGGGCGACTTCATCGCGCTGCTAGATCACGATGACGAACTAGCGCCTCACGCGTTGTTTGAATATGTCGCGCGGCTCAATTACGACCAGGCGATTGATGTTTTTTACAGCGATGAGGACAAGCTGGATGAGCAAGGCAAGCGCTGCCATCCTTTCTTCAAACCCGATTGGTCGCCGGAATATTTTCGCGGCGTGATGTACGTTGGGCACCTGCTCTGTTTCCGCCGCAGCCTGGTGGAGCGGACGGACGGATTCGATCCGGCATACGATGGCGTGCAGGACTTCGAGTTCATGCTGCGGCTGTCAGAAGCGACGATGCGCATCCAGCACGTGCCTAAGCTGCTTTATCATTGGCGTCAATCGCCGGGGAGTATCGCGCAGGATGGGCAGGCCAAACCGCAGATCAGCGAACTGCAATGCGCCGCCGTCAATGCACACCTCGCACGCATCGGACTGCCGGCCAAGGCCGAGATCGCTTCGCCACATCATCGGGTATGCACCTTGCCGGTGCCGATCAATGTCGCCGCCGCCAAGGTTAGCATTATCATTCCCAGCAAGGATGCACCGGAGTATTTGGAAAAATGCCTGATGACAATCTTCGAGCGGTCGAGTTATGGCAACTACGAAGTTGTGCTGGTTGACAACGATACCAGCGATGCGCGCGCGCTGGCTGTGATGAAGCGTTTCCCCATTCGCCGCGTCGAGTTTCCAGGCAAGTTCAATTATTCGCGCGCCAACAACGCCGGTGTCCGGCACGCCAGCGGCGAATACCTGCTCTTTCTGAACAACGACACAGAAGTCGTCGCGCCCGACTGGATCGAGCACTTGGTCTATTACGGCGCACAAGCTGATGTCGGGGCGGTCGGCGCGTTGCTACTTTATCCGGACCGCACTGTGCAGCACGCTGGCGTCATTTTAGGTCCGCGCGGAACGGCCGATCACGTGCTGCGCGGCGCGCGCGAGGGCATGGACGGCTACGGCGGCTCGCTGCTCTGCGCGCACGAAGTGAGCGCAGCGACAGCGGCCTGCCTGCTGATGAAGCGCGCGGATTTCGATGCACTCGGCGGGTTCAGCGAACACTACTTCACGCACTACCAGGATATTGATCTTTGTTTGCGGGTGCGCCAGATGGGCAAGCGCATCATTTACGCGCCGCGCGCTGAGTTGATTCATTATGAATCGAAGACGCGCAAAGATAATTACGACTTCGTTGACCGCGTGCTGCTGCTCGATCAATGGCAAGACGTAATTGAAAGCGGCGATCCTTATTACAACCCTAACTTTGACCCGGCGAAGACCGATTATTCGCTGCGCAGATAGGAGACGAAAGCGATCATCATGCGGAATGTTCTGTTTGTTCTTTACTGTGACTTCGCCTCCAACAGTGCGTTGCACGTTCATTCTGTGGTGAACGAATTGTGCCAGCTCGGCTTCGATTGCGCGGTGGCGGTGCCCGAAAACAAAGCCCTGGTGGCCACGCTGGGCCGGGCGCTTTATCGCCCGCTGGAGTTCGGCGAAGCGGAAACTCTATCGCAGGCCTTTGCCAACGGCGAAGGCCCGCAGATCGTCCATAGCTGGACGCCACGTGAGATCGTCCGCCAGTTCTGCGAGCGTTTGAGCGCCCGCTACCAATTCAAACAGTTCATTCACCTAGAAGACAACGAAGAGCATTTGGTCGAAAAGCTATACGGACAAGCGGCAGGCGCTGATTTTCCATTGTCGCTTTCGCACCCCGTGCACTACCGTCAGTTCTTGCAACAGGCGGCCGGCGTGACGGTAATTATCGAAAAGCTCCGCGATTTCGTTCCGACGGGCGTGCCGGTGATGACGCTCTGGCCAGGCGTTGATCCGGCAGAGTTCTATCCGCGCGCGCCCAACCCGCAGTTGGCACGCCAACTGAATCTGCCCATTGGCGGCACGACTATCGTCTATCCGGGCAATGTTCATGCGGCCAATGCTAGAGAGGTGCGGAGTCTTTACCTGGCAGTGGCCATGCTTAACCGCGAAGGCCACCCAACCTGTCTGGTTCGCACGGGGCAGGATTTTTGCGAATATTTGGGCGATGAGGGACGTTGGGTCAAACCTTACGTGCGCGAACTAGGCTTTGTCGCCCGCGAGCGAATGCCGGAAGTTCTGGCGCTAGCCGATCTCTTCGTTCAGCCCGGACGCGCCGACCGTTTCAACGAATACCGCTTTCCATCGAAGCTACCGGAGTTCCTGGCCATGGGCAAACCCGTCATCTTGCCAGCCAGCAATATCGGGCGCGCGATGACCAACGAATACCATGCCTGCCTGCTTGAGCAGGCCGATGCCGTGCGGATCGTCGAGTGTGTCAAACGCATCCACCAGGATCGAGAGCTGCAAGCGAAGCTGTCGGCCGGGGCGATTGAATTCGCGCAAACCTATTTGTCGTGGCCCAGGCAGGCCGCCAGACTGCGAGACTTCTACCTACAAGCCGAACACCAATGAATCACGAACAGAGCAGATCGCAAGCTGCTCCACTTTTTCGCAGGAGATGAGTTTTCACCGATGTCACTCAAATCATTTTTCGCCGGCTGGTTTGGCAAAACGCATGGCCACGTTGCGCACAAAGCCGCTGTTGAATCGCCTGTCCTGCCCGCATCCGGCCGCGAAGCGATTCTCTCGCATTACAGCCGCTATCGGACGGAAGCGTTCGATTACGCCACCGCGCGCGATTATTGCGACAGCGCAGATTGGCTGTCGCCATTGATGCTCTTCAACGGAGATTTGAAAGATGTGCAGCGCCCGTGGATGTTGAAAGCCGTGCTGGCAACCACACCGCCCGGCTCGCGCCTGATCGAGATCGGCGGCGGCGAACCGCGCGTGGCCGCGGCGCTCACGGAACTTGGTTATCACGTGACGCTGGTGGATCCGTATGACGGTGCGGGCAATGGCCCGACTGAGTATGAGCATTACGTCCGGCGATATCCGAACGTCCGGCTGCTCAAAGATCGCTTCAGCGCCGACTTGCCATTTGAGCCAGAATCGTGCGCGGCCATCTTCTCTATCTCAGTGCTCGAACACTTGCCCGCCGACGAAGTCGCCAACGTCTTTGCCGGGATACGCAAGTTCCTGCGCCCCGGCGGGTATTCGATCCATTGCATTGATAGCGTGGTTGAGGGCCGCGACGCAGATTTTCACTACCGCCATCTCAAATTGATCCTGGGCCAGCAGGCGAAACTCACAACTCCTGATCAAGAGCCTGACGCCGGAATCTATGATCGCTTGTTGGCGCAGCTTGGCGACGACCTTGAGACCTTCTACCTTTCCGCTCAAGGTCATCACCTGTGGCGCGGCAACGCCAGTTACAAAGACGTCCCATTCCAAAAAATCGTCTCAATTCAGACCTGCTCACAACAGAGTCAGGGAAATTAATGCACAACAGTTCTTATGAACATATGGCGGATTTGGTGGCGCGGCACTTACCTGCCGGACAGGCGTTGAGTATCCTGGATATTGGCAGCTATGACGTAAATGGCAGTTACAAACGATTATTCGCTCAGCCGCATTGGCACTACATCGGCGTTGACTTGTCGTCCGGGCCGAATGTGGATGTGGTGTTGAGTTCATCCTACCACTTGCCCATGGCGACCGGCAGCATTGATCTAATTATTTCCGGGCAGGCGTTTGAACACGTCGAATATTTCTGGTTGTCGTGGCTGGAGATGGCAAGGCTGTTGAAACCAGGAGGGCAGATTTTTCTGATTGCGCCTTCGCGCGGGCCTGAGCATCGCTACCCCGTGGATTGCTGGCGCTTCTATCCTGACGGTTATCGCGCGCTGGCAAAGTTCGGCGGGTTGGATTTAATCGAGGTCAGCACGGATTGGGAACCGCACCGTGACCCGGACAGCGTGCAATGGGGCGACACCGTCGGCGTGTTTCGTCAACCCCACGACGGATGGTACGGACGATTGAAAAAACGCATCAAGCATATTGCGGGAAGGATTTTGATCCCATGAAATTATTTTCGAGAAAAAGTAGAGAAGAAAAAGTTTTGCCCGATGAGCCGCCTCCACCGGCATCGAGTTCCTCGCCGATGGAGCAGTCGCTGGACGTTCCATTGGGGCACATCTTGCCGGTGATGCAGGAGCGGATCGTCAACGGCACGACCTACTTCGGCATCCAAACGCTGAAAAATCCTCTCGATTTCTGGGTCTACCAGGAAATGCTCTACCAACAACAACCCGACGTGATCATCGAAATGGGCAATCGTTTTGGCGGCAGCACGCTGGCGCTGGCGCACTTTTGCGACTTGCTGGGCAAGGGCAAGATAATCGGCCTGGACATTTCGCATGAACTGGTTTCCGATCTGGTGCACGCTCATCCGCGCATTACCTTAATCGAAGGCGACGCTTGCGAATCTTTCAGCAAAGTCGCCAGTTTGATTGGCCCGCAAGAGAGCGTACTAGTGATCGAAGACAGCTCGCACACTTACGAAAACACACTCAACGTGCTGCGCACTTACAGCCCGTTGGTCAAACCCGGCGGGTACTTCATCGTTGAAGACAGCATCTGCCACCACGGCCTGGAGGTCGGGCCGCAGCCTGGCCCCTATGAAGCGATTGAGACTTTCATCGCTGAGAACAGCGATTTCGTCAGCGACCGAAGCCAGGAAGGTTTCTTAATCACCTGGAACCCAAAAGGGTTTCTGCTGCGCGTGAAATAGCCACAAAGCCGTGACAAATCGGTTTTTCCCAACCACAAAGATAATGATAGTATGAAGCTGCGTTCAGCCTCGGTCTGAAAGGCTGCTGTAAGTTGTCATTTACACCTTCATTATTGAAATTTGGGAATTTCGGTTCCGCTGATCAAGCGCAGCGGCCTTGTGCAGGAACCGTAGAATGGAAAGAATTGAGGAGGATTCAGATGCTGATCTGCCCGGTCTGTCGTAGCCAGAACATGGAAACCGCAAAGTTTTGCGGCAACTGCGGGAAATCTTTCCCGCGCCCTTCGATGCCAACCTCGTCGCTGATCAACTGCCCGCAGGGCCACGTCTACAGCGCTGTTTATCAGTTCTGCCCATATTGCCCGCAACCGGAACCGATTACGCAATCGGGTCCGCCATCCAACTTCGCAACGCGCGTCGAAGAACCTGTCACGGCCTTCGAACCGCTCCCGGCGCCACCTTCGGATCGCCTTGAACCTTATGCGACTAACTTTGAGACCAGCATCGGATCGAAAGAAATCTTCGAAACGCGCGTGAGTTCTGTGGAGATCCCCGAGATCGTCCAACCGCCTGTTGAAACGGTTGCGGCCTCCTCACCTACTGCGCCGCAGAAAGCGTCCGCGCCGACCGAAGTCATCTTCAGAGCTCCAACAAAGATAGGCGAAGCAACGGTCTTATATTCCGAGCCTGAGATCGCCGCTGCGCCCAAGATGAAGGTGCCATCAATCGCTGTTCCTTCGCCGCCGCCTGCTCCGCCGATGGCGCAGACCGTGGTTGCAGAGACGCCCGTGCCTGCTATCCTGCAACAGCCTGAGGCTGACCGCCGCACGATCGTGGTGGCCGACACGCCGCAGCTTTCCTCTAAAGGCAAAATTGTGGGCTGGCTCATCAGCTATACGAACAACCCCGATGGCGAAGACCACCGGCTCTTTGCCGGATACAACCGGATTGGCGCGAATCAGGTTTGTGACATCGTACTCCAGGATGAAACGGTCAGCGGTTCACACTCAATCATCGTCTACCGCGATGGGCGATTCCTGATCAAAGACGATTTGTCGCGCAACGGCACTTTCGTCAATGGACGCGAAATCAGCGAAGCACATCCGCTTCAAAGCTACGATCAAGTTCGGATTGGCAACACATACCTGACCTTCATTCCGGCTCAACGCATCGCATAGCAATCAAATGGCAGGAGGCAAATATCAAAAGGCAAAATGCGATGATTAAGATGCCACCCACTCAATGTTTTGATATTTGCCTTTTGGTTTTCCCATGCGTCAGCAGATCATCATCGCTCACCGCACGGACACAGGGCTTGAGCGAAAAGACAATGAAGACGCGATTGGCTACGTCAGCGACGAACGCAGCGGGTATCATTTAATTGTCGTTGCCGACGGGCTGGGTGGCGCAGCTTGCGGCCAGGTGGCCAGCCAACTTGCCGTGCAAACAATCCGGCAAAGCTTCTTCAGCACCGTCGAGATGGACTTTTCGATTAATGACCGGCTGGCGCTGGCAGTTGCCGAAGCCAACCGGCTGATCTTTCATCGCGGCTCGCGAGACCGTCATTGCCGCGGCATGGGTTCGACTTGCGCCGCGCTGGCGTTGGGCGAAGATACCGCCCACATCGCACACGTCGGCGACAGCCGAATCTATCTGATTCGCGAAGGCCGTATACGCCAACTGACGCGAGATCATTCGCGCGTGCAGCGGATGCTTGACGACGGGCTGATTACCGAAGAAGAGGCCGCCCATCATCCCGACCGCGACTGGTTGGACCGCGCGTTGGGCCAGCGCGAACACATCCTGCCAGACGTACTCACGGAACCGATCCACTTTCGCAGTGATGATACGTTCGTCGTCTGCACTGACGGACTGACCAACCTGCTGCGCGATGAAGAGATTTTCCATCTGGTGCAATGCGCGCCCGCGGCTCATGCCTGCGAAGCTCTCATCGAATTGGCCAACGAACGTGGCGGCCACGACAACATCACCGTCGCCATCGCCCGCATTGGCGCGGACATCACTCTCACCTTCTAATTGCGGATTGTGGATTGCGGTTTTCCTTTTCTCAATTCACCCGTACTGCCCAAACAAAGATAAAAGAGGCACCTTCACCTGAATCTCAAATCTCAAATCCGAACTTTACTCATCGCAACATCCAACCCCGGCAAAGTTATTGAGATCGCATCTTTGCTTCAGGGCCTGAACTGCCGCGTTATTGGGTTTGGTGATCTTCCTGAGGCGCCGCCCACGGTAGAAGAAACTGGCACGACGTTCGCTGAAAACGCGCTGCTCAAAGCCGAGCAGTATCACGCGTTGACCGGCCCGCTGACCTGCGTGCTGACGTTGGCGGACGATTCCGGGCTGGAAGTGGATGCGCTGGAAGGAAGGCCTGGCGTTTATTCAGCGCGCTACGGCGGCAAAGGGCTGACTAGCGCGCAGCAGATTGAATTGCTGCTCAACGAAATGGAGGATGTGCCCGACGACCGGCGGACGGCTCGATTCGTTTGCAGCATCGCTATGGTGGGGACGATTGTGGGAATGGAGGCGAAGAAAACATTCACGCAAACGTTTGAAGGCCGCTGCGAAGGCGTTATCGCCCGCCAGCCACGCGGCAATGGGGGCTTCGGCTATGATCCGGTTTTTATTGAGGTGGGAACAGGATGCACCTTTGCCGAATTGACGCGCGAAGAGAAGGCCACGCGCAGCCATCGCGGCAAGGCGCTCCGGCAGGCGCGCGAGTTTTTAATGGAGTGGCTGTAAAACCGAAGGAGCGGCGAATGGACTTAGGGATCAGGCTTGTCTGCCAGTCTCAAACTATGATGAGGAGCTCAGCAAGCCAAGCCCTGACTTTAGGTATTTCTTTTAGCCGCCATGAATCAGCACCTTCAATTCCCTGCCGAATTTAACATCAATCTTGCTGGCGCGGACTTCGATGACGACGCCTTGGCCAAACTTTTGATGGTCTAGACGGTCGCCGACAGCAAAGCGCTCCTGCATGGAATAGGCGCGGGGCGGGCCAGACGATTCAACGCCGGAAGCGCCACTCTTCTTCGATCCCCGGGTGGTCGCGCGGCCGGAGGTTGTTTTAGTGGCAACTTTGCGCTCGCGGTAGATGTGATTGCTTCGGCAAGTTAGACACTCCACACGCGCAATCTCACCCTTGTCATCAAGCGCGGCGATGATGTGTTCGCGATCCAATTTGCATTTTCCGCAGCGAGTTTCAATATCACCGCCAAGCTGTGGGCGCGTGACAATACCAAGTGGTTGGTTAGGCATCAGTTTTTTACTTTGAAGGGTATAAAGCAGACTGCAAGAGCCTGCTTTATACGTTCTTTCAATCTTCCTTTCTTTTTCAACATTAGCAAGCCGGAGCTTGCTGGCGGGAATCAATTCCCGCTTAAACCTGCCGCGCCTCCTAGATTGAGCCGCGCGGAATTGGAGCTTCGGCCGTCAACTGTAATAATCAGGTCCATCACCCCGTTACCAGCCAAATAAGATGGAATTTCAAAAGTTAGTTCGTTCTGTCCGGCAAACAAAGATCGTCCGACTAATACAACGTTGCATTGAATCCCATTTAACCGCACGCTGACGCCTTGGGTCCCTGCTCCCCGTCGCAATCCTGAAACTTGAATGACGACCTTCGTCAGATTGCTGGGTGGGCCGACAGGAATGGGTGCGCCGCTCACGGCACCAGTCGGAGTTCCAACCGGGTCAATCGTCCAATAACCTGCGGGATAGTAGGCCTCTGCTTCATCGCCAGTGTTTTGCACCGGCAGGCTCGGCCAAACCGAAGCGACATTGATTGAGGTGTTATGAATTACGTTGAGCTTCGTGCGTAATTCCAGCGCCCGCGATGCCCTGCCTGCTCCGCTGACCACAATCTCCACTTGTGTTCGCGAGACAGACCGAATGCGTTGCAGGATGCCATCAATCCTTACCGTAACACCTCCCAAGGTTGTTTGATCGAGGGGAGATGTAAATGGATTATTAATCTGCTCGTCAGTAAAATTTTGCCCTTCAATCAATGCCAATGAATCGCGCGCCACAGGCGCATCAGGATTGAGGGAATTCCGAACCGTAATCGTCTGAGCCGTTGCGCTCAGACTGAAAAACCAAAACAGACCCACGAAGAAAAGGTAACGCATATTTCAACTTCACAATTTAGGGGCGCGTTTTTTGGGTGTTATCGGGCGAATTCAATCCGGTCGTCTAAATCGGCCCTATTTATTCCAGCTTCACTGCCTGCCAGTCGCCACGTACGATCAAATCGCGAATCTCCGTTGCATTCTTGCCTTCTGCCAGCAGTTTGTGAACAAGCAAGCCTTCCTTCTGGCAAAGCGCGCAACCGACGCTGTGATCCGACGCGTAACAATCCAGCAGACTGCGGTGGCTTTCGCCCGCATCACAGTAGCAATAGCAGGGCTGTTGCGCGAAGACCTCGGGATTTTCCTGGGCGTACCGATAAGTTTTGGAAATCACAGGATCGGAAAACTGTTTGGGATCAAGCACTGCCGGTAATGGTTTGGCCGCGTCCGGACTGGTAAAATGGGCCGGAATACGGGGAGTTGGGCCAGATGCAGCATTGGCCGCTTGATGATTAGCGTGGACATCCTGCGTCTTATTTGATGCGCCATCACAGCCCGCCAGTAACATCATGGATGCCAACAAAACCGCTAAGCAAAATATGCACAAAGAACGCCGACGTTGATTTATCAAGGTTCGCTTCATCACTTCCTCAGTTATGTAAGATGACTTCAGATCGCAAGATAGAGTTTAATTTTAACTTGGGTGTTTCTGAGCCGCCCGTATTGTAACGGGGCCTTGCGTCATTGACCAGTAGGCCAGGTGGCAAAAAATAGGACAAATAATTTGCGCGATGCCCGGTACGCGAGTATGATCCCGCTGCATTTCGCAACTGCTGCCCCATACCAATCATACCCCGCTTGCCGACTCCGCCATTGAAAACTATATGAACCTGCTGAAAACAATCTGCCTGAGTTTTGTCTGCCTGTCCGCTCTCACCGGCCTCCTTTTCTTGAAAGTTCCGGTCGCCGGTCAAACGCAAACCCGCAGCTTCGCGATTCAAGTGGCTTCTGCCATCTCTGAAGACGGCGCCAGCGCCGCCGTCGAAGAGTTGAAAGAGAAAGGCGTCGAAGCCTATATGGTGAAATCCGAAGTGCCGGGCAAGGGTATCCGCTACCGCGTCCGCGTTGGCAAATTTCCCAACCAACAGTCGGCCAAATCCACCGGAGAGAAACTTACCGCAAACGGAACGATCCAAGAGTTCGCCGTAATGGCCTATGAGCTGCCTTCCAGCGCTTACATCGCCCGACGCGAACCGAAGATTAAACCAACATCGCAACCTGACGCGGAAAATGCGAGGGCTGAGAAACCGCTGCCGGTTCAGTCAGAAGACCGCCCAGCCGCAATCAAGCGCGTTGAAAACCACAACCCGGCAGAAAAAGCCAACTCTCCCCGCGAAGCGCCCGCGCCTTCTGTCGAGTCAAAGACTAGCGCGGCCAAGCTCAAAGAAAATAAGGTTGAATCCAAGCCCGCAATAAAACCAGAGCCGATCAAACTGACTGGTGCCAAGCCAGAACCGGATTTAACGCGGAATATACCAGCGGCGAAATCTGAGCTTTTTGAAAAGCCTGTCAGCAATCCGCCAGCTTCCGAAATGACGGCCAGTATGGAGCCAAAGATTGCGACTCCGCCTTTAGCCGATGCCTTGACCGATGCGTCATTCACTAACAGCAACTGGAAGCTCGTCCGCCGCAGTGCAGAAACTGACAAGAATCTGCGCGCGCTTCACTTCGTGGACGCAATGACCGGATGGGCAGCGGGCGATGCCGGAGCAGTTTATCGAACTACCGATGGCGGTAGGACGTGGAAGCCCTTGCTGAGCGGCGTTTCCGCCAACATCAACTTCATTCATTTCCTGGACTGGAACCACGGCTGGATGATTGCAGAATCTAATCGTAAGGACGAAACTGACGGTGAAACCATGCTGCTGACCACCATCAACGGCGGGCGCACCTGGATGATCCAGAAGATTCCAAACCTGCTCAGCGTCTATTTCACCGATCTGCAAAACGGCTGGGCCGTTGGCAGGAACGCTACGCTGCTGCGCACCACGAACGGCGGCAACGACTGGAAGCCGGTGGAAGAAGTTCAGAGCGTCGTCGGCCTGCCAATCGAATCGTCGAACTATAACTTCGGTTTTCGAGATGTTTATTTTCTGGATGCCAACCACGGCTGGTTGATTGGCAACTTTTACGGACGCGCGCAGAGCAATATTGGTGGTCTGTTCGTCACCGCTGACGGCGGCAAAACCTGGAAGCGCGTGCCGCTGACCCTGAAAACGCAACACGTTTCAGGCCGCTTCACGCCGGGCCTGCTGCATTCAGTCCAATTCACCGACTTGAACACCGGCTCCGTCACCGGCGAAATGACCGACGGCGAAAGCCGCTACTTTTTCGCACTGCACACACGCGACGGCGGCAAGAACTGGGAACAATACCGTACGCCCAGCCGCGCCACGCACAGCACTCAATTCCTTGATCCGACGAATGGCTGGATGGCAGCATTTGCCCAACGCGAGGGCAGCGCCGAAGCTGTCGTGTATGACTCCACGCTGATGCGAACCGACAACGGCGGCATGTCATGGCAAAACGATTTCACCGCCAAAGGTAGCCGCGTCCGTAGCGTGTTCTTCCTATCGCCAAATAAAGGCTGGGCCGTCGGAGATCGTGGAATGATTCTGCGATATGAGGATAAGTCGAAGGCGATGAATTGAAGTTTGAGTTCCAATGATTGAACCGTGGCGACTCTATGAAGTGTTTCAATCCCACTCTGATTCGATCACTTCAAGTAACGCAATTACGCAATGCGCGTCGAGATGCACGGGATGATTTCAAGAGTCCTAAGTTAGTAGGCAAAATCAATCTGGTATTTTGAGCCCACACCTTTTAGGACTCCGGTCAGCGATCGCATCAGAGCTTTGAATGATTCATAAGCCTTCAATGGTAACCAGTGGTATTTGATCATGCG
>JBDSAM010000598.1:0-3062 GCA_039922135.1 Blastocatellia bacterium | reverse complement strand
AGGACGCCCCCGTCCAGGTGTCTTTCTCAACTGAGTCAAAATCGAAAGCCGTAATAGCATTGGTCTGAAAGCGGATTGCGCCGCCCGGCTTCAACACACGCCAGGCGTCTTCCAGATTCGATTGAATCACTAATGCGCTGGGCACGTGCTGAAAAACATACGCCGACAGAACCAGATCAAAATGCTCGTCCGGCAGTTCGGCAAAATCCACGCCGCTGGTTTCGTAAAGCTGCGCGTTGCCGATGCCAGCCAGCCGCTGGCGCGCTTGCCTCACCATCTCGCCCGATACGTCCACGCCCACAACCTCGCCGAAGAGATTTGCCAGATGCCTGGTCATTCGTCCTGCGCCGCAACCAATCTCCAGCACGCGCAAACTTTTCAGGTCGCGTCCGCCGGTCAGCCTTGGCAGGTCAACCGCCACCAGCCGGTTGACTTCGAACGCACCGGTTGCGTCGAACTCTTCGTCCGTTTGCTGCAGGCGCAACGTGTTAATGAACCATTTCGCGTCCTGGCGCGCGCGGTCATCCCAATCGTGCTTCATCAGGAAGGCAAACTCTTGTAACTCTTGTTGTAGGTTTTGACTGCTCATAACAACTTCAAGTTAATCGGTCGTGGTCGGTCAATAACAGAAAGACATCTTCCAGGTTTGAGGGCCGCAGCAACGCATCGCAGTCTTCGTATCCTTGCATCAACGGCGCCAGCCGCTCAGCCGAATCGGCAAAGTAGAAATGGGTCGAGCCTCGCTTTTCGGCGAACACTTGCGGCAACGATGTTTGCAAAGGCCGCCCGTTGCAGCCGCGCGCTTCCAGGACGAAATGCTGGGCGTGCCGCCGGATCAGTTCGCGCGGCGTGCCACTGACCAGAATCTGCCCCTTGTCCACAATCATCAGCCGGTCGCACAGCTTTTCGGCTTCGTCCATGTAATGCGTCGAAAGCAGAATGGTCAGTCCCTGCTGGCGCAATTCCCGCAGCTTTTCCCAGATCGCCAGCCGCACGTGCGGGTCCAATCCAGTGGTTGGTTCATCCAGAATCAGGATCTTCGGCTGGTTCAGCAAAGCACGCGCGATCATCAACCGCCTCTTCATCCCGCCCGACAGCGTTTCTATCCGTACGTCGCGCTTCTGCTGCAATTCGGCGAACTCGATCAGTTCGTCAGCCCGTTGTTCAGCCACGTGGCGCGGAATGCGAAAATAGCGCGCATAAATCAGCAGGTTGTCGCGCACCGTCAGATCAGGGTCCAGATTGTTTTCCTGCGGCACGACGCCGACGGTGGCTTTGATCGCGCGGGCGTCAAGCGTCACGTCAAGCCCGGCCACACGCAACATGCCAAAACTGAGCGGCGTGCGGCAGTAAATCATTCGCATCATCGTTGATTTGCCAGCGCCGTTCGGCCCAAGCATTCCGAAGGCCTCACCGTATCGGACGTTGAAACTGATTCGATTGACCGCCACCAGATCGCCGTAACTTTTCATCAAGTCCTGCGCTTCAATCGCGAAGCCGGACGAGTTTCCGTTCAAGTTCATTGCTGCTCAAAAAAATTCGACTTTCCTGCGCCCCTTCTCCTCTTATGCCACGAAGCGACGATGCTTTATTCCACAACAATCATTTTTCAATCGAGGGAGGAAGTTCAATGAAGCGTTTTTCAATCTTAACTGCCTGCTTGTTCGCTCTGGCTCTTGCCACTGCCGCTTTCGCGCAGAATCCGCAACCGCCCCAGGGCAAGCGCGCCGGGCGGCCCCACGGCAAACTAAAAAAGATGGATGCCAACCGCGACGGCCAGATCACTCGTGACGAGTGGAAAGGCAAATCGAAGGGATTTGATAGAGCTGACCAAAATAATGACGGCACGATCAGCCGCGACGAAGCAATGGCCGGAAGAAAGGCCGCCGGCAAACGTCATCTGAAACGGATGGACGCCAATAACGATGGCCAGATCGCTCGCGGCGAATGGACCGGCCCCGCCGACGGTTTCGGCAAACTCGACGCTAACAACGACGGCATGCTGACCCGGGAAGAGATGAAAGCCGGTCGCCACCGCAAGCAGCGCCCGACGCAGTAGTTTTCCAGGTTTGAGTGGCGTTTCATCTCGCCATCGGGGTTTCGGCTTCCGCGCAGGCCGACTCGCTTGCTCTTTGATTCCGCGCGGCTTTGTCGCTGAAGCCCCGGAATGGAAACGTTGCTCATTAACGGTCAGCCATCAGCTTTCAATTCAAGCGAGATATTGAAAGCTGATGGCTGACCGTTCTTATTTTCTATATTTAGTTTTAGTTATTGCCATTGGGGATTCGAGCCGCTTAAGCCATCCAAAATCTACCACACTTGCCTGGCCGGACAAACGCAGGTAAAAACGCCTGCCCGACTTTCACCGGAGAAAAAAATATGCCTGAGACATTGCCCACACGTCAGGAGGCTTGGCAGTTGCTGTGTGAATGGACTGAAGGAGAAAGCCTGCGCAAACACGCCCGCGCCGTCGAATATGCTATGCGCGCCTGCGCACGCAAATACGGCGAAGACGAAGATAAGTGGGGATTGGCCGGGATGCTCCACGATTTCGATTACGAACGTTATCCCGATCAGCGCCATCCGCAACTCGGCTCCGAAATCCTGCGTAACCACGGCTACCCGGAAGAAGTCATTCGCGCGATCCTGTCGCATGCCGATTACACCGGCGTTACGCGCGAAACCCTGATGGAACACGCGCTGTTTGCAAACGATGAACTGTGCGGCTTTTTGACCGCCTGCGCGCTGGTCAGGCCTGACAAGAGCTTTCACACGCTGGAACCAGCATCTGTCAAAAAACGAATGAAGGACAAAGCGTTCGCTCGCACCGTGAACCAGGACGACCTGTGGAAAGGCGCGGAAGAACTGGGGCTGAGCTTTGACGAACACTGCACCTTTGTTATCGGCAGCTTGCGCGAGATTCAGGACGAACTAGGCAGGGCAATCGCATCATAAATGTTGAACTTATTGGGTGTTGATCACTTTGAGCAGATACTCTGTGCTGCGCGCAGCCTTGAGCCGTTTGTTTTTAACGCCGACCCTGGCTGTCTTTTCTTGTTGTA
>JBDSAM010000597.1:0-4859 GCA_039922135.1 Blastocatellia bacterium | reverse complement strand
TCTGAAAGCCGCGCGATGACAGGCAACTAGGCTCGGTATTGGCATTCAAGTCAACGCTGAGCCGTTCTTTTTTATCTTGGGTGATGCTTCAACTGGGAAGAATGTGACTGCGCCAAAAATGGACATTGGCAGAGAGCGCCGCAGTGATGACACTGCGGCGCAATTGCTTCTGGCATATCAGAGCCTGGTCAGAGTTTGGCCGTCGTGCCGTCATCGCTCAATGTGACGCGCTTCTGTTGCCGCAGTGCCAGGTTACCCAGATGCGGGCCGGTGACGGCATTGTGGCCGACTTCGACCGGAGCATTTGGTTCCTGCCGCGATTTGACGCACTCAATGAAGTTCTTGACGTGTGGTTCGGTGGGGATCCCGCCTTTGTATTCGTGAATCGGTTTGGGCGGAATATTTGGGCGCGCCCACGGCTCAGGAAAGACGCGATAGCCGTCGTCGTCAATCACCATCGTAGCCTTCTTGCCTTGCAGATGAATTTTCCAGCTTTCTTCGTACGAGTTGCCGTAGCACAGCGTCCACGTAGCCAGAAACGTCGGGTATTCATAAACCGCGCTGAAGGTGTCGGGCACGTCAGCGCCTTTGTGAACCGTGATCATTCCCTGGCAGACGGCTGAGCGCGGCGGTTTGCCGTCGTTGCAGAACCATTGAATTACGTCCATCAGATGAGTGCCCTGATCAGTCAGATGGCCGCCGTTGTAATCAGAAAAGTTGCGCCAGTGAAAGAAGCGGCGCTCGTCCAGCGTGTAACGCTTCTTGGCCGGCCCTTGAAAGCGTTCCCAATCCAGCTTGCCCGCCAGCTCCATCTTCTGCGGCATGGGCTTGCGGTTCCAGAACCACTGCGCGCGAGCCATCACCACTTCGCCCAGTACGCCGTCGTCCACCAGCTTCTTTGCGCTGCGCACGGCTTCCGACGAGCGGCGCTGCATGCCGACTTGGACAATCTGTTTTGTCGCGCGCACTGCCTTGACCATCTTTGCGCCCTGCTCGATGGAATACGAAAAAGGTTTTTCCGAATAAGCGTCCTTGCCCGCAGCGACGGCGTCCATCAGCACGCCCGCGTGCCAGTGGTCGGGCGTGGCGTTCAGGATAGCGACGACGTCTTTGTTGTTGAGCAGTTCGCGATAATCCATCGTCGTTTTCGCGCCCGAACGCGCCAGCTTCAATGCCGCGTTGATGTTTGGCTCATACACATCGCAGACATGGATGAACTCGACTTGCTCGGCGAATGTATTGAACGACCCCATATCGCTGCGCCCGCGCCCGCCCGCGCCGATGATGCCCATTTGAATTCGTTCGTTCGCGCCGATGACGCGGGCATAGGATTTCGCGGTCAGTCCGTTTGCTAATACGCCCGCGCTCGCGACGGTTGCGCCGGCTTCGGTGATGAAGCGGCGGCGATTGATGTTCTCTGCCATTGTGACCTCCAGGTTGTTTTCGGTGAAAGGTGGGAGAAAGATGCGTGCCATTAACGCGCGACGGCACAGGCGAATACTACTGCCGCGTCGCAAAGGCGGCAAGCTCAGGTGCTGAGTTCAACAGCGTCGGCGACGCGCGCAGAATCTGGCCGCCGTCTTCACCGGATGAACCGTCCATTGTGATAATCGCCTCTCCAGGCCTCACTTCAGTTTCGCCTGCGCCAGCCGGATCCATTTTCTGACTTCATTCCGACGATAGTAGGGCATGGTTTTGACGGCTTCGAGACATTGCTGGAAGCTTTCGCGCGCGTAGCCATCGCGCCCCAGATTTTGCAGGGTCTCGCCGAGATGATAGAGACCTTCAGGGTCATAAGGCCGTCGTTCGACGTACTTCCTCAGCGCGTCCAGAGCCTCGTCGTGCATCCCTGCCGCCAGATAGGTCGCGCCGACTTCACGCCAGATTTCGCTCTGGCGGTATTTGTCGTTGTGTTCCAGGACGATGCTGAAGTGGTTAATAGCGTCTTGCAATCGGCCTTGCTCGCGGGCGACGCGGCCCATCTCGTAGTTGGCGTCCGGTTCGCTCGGATCAATCTCCACGGCGTGTTTGAACCGCGCGGCGGCCTCGCCGTATTGGCGGCGTTGTTGGTAAACCAGTCCGAGTTGGTAATGGGCTTCGGCATCGCGCGGGTTAATGGTGCAGGAATCCAGGTAGCGGCGGAAGTTTTGCCTTTGAAGATGCGACGCGCGCACGCCGTAAACCGCGCCCAGAACCAGCGGCAGCACCCAAATCAAGGTCAGAAAAGGCGAAAAAGTCGCGATCGAAAACAGCCACGAATCGGCGCGCAAGACGATCCATACCAGACAGA
Source organism: Blastocatellia bacterium (assembly GCA_039922135.1). GTDB lineage: Bacteria > Acidobacteriota > Blastocatellia > RBC074 > RBC074 > RBC074. The sequence goes on along the minus strand of JBDSAM010000597.1, from coordinate 2,569 downwards.
CGACGATCACGGCATGTTTGACGCTGGCGCCGCAAGCTGTCCGCAACGCGCCCACCATCAGCGCCCCAAAATAGAGATTTGCCAGCATCCACAACAGCAGGAAGACATAAATCGGCGCGCCCGTTTTGGCGAATGCTGTGCCGGCCAGCGCAAACGGCAGGTGCGAGGCAGCCCAGGCCATCAACGTGCAAACGAGCAGCGATCCATAATCGCGCCGGAAGGCAACGCCGAAACTGGCATTGCGTGCAATCAGCGCCAGCGCCAGGATCGCAGCCGGCACGTAGAGCGCCGCCAGTGAAAGCGCGGTGGCAAACATGCTGGTCGGATTGAACGACACCAGCCGCCAACCCCAATTGCCGATCAAAGGAAGCGGCAGACGTCTGGCGCGCGGTGCCTGCTGCTCGTATTCCTCAACTGCTTCCCGATATGCCTGCTCCGCCTCAGGATCGCCTTGAGCCTGTGGCGGCAGTTGCAACTCCTTCGGCAATCGGCGCTCTTGCGCCGGGATTGGCGCGGCCTCGTAAGCTTCATAAAGGCGATTGGTCACCGTCAACGCCAGCAGGAAGGCGACGCCCGTGACCAGCGCCGCGCCGATGAACAGGCTTCCACGGTCAATCGAATCGCTCAGCGCCGAGAGTGGGCGAAGATAGAGTTTGAAGAAAAGGTTTAGGTTTTCCAGGAGCATGGTCGTATAGCTGAGCTTTTACGCGACGGCGTTTAGAGTACCGCCTTATACCTTCAAGCGGCGGTGGGGTGCCTGACAATGCGGCTAAAGCCGCTGTCAATCAGCTAAAGCTTGTACTCTAAACGCTCTCTACCCAGGCAATTGATATTCAGCGAACTGTCGGCGCAAGACTTTTTTGTCGAATTTGCCAACGCTGGTTTTCGGCACCGCGTCAATGAAAAGAATGTCGTCAGGCATCCACCATTTGGCGAAGCTCTTCAAGAGGTGTTCGTAAATCTGCTCTTTGGTCAATTCCGCGCCGGGCTTTTTGACGACGCAGGCCAGCGGACGTTCGTCCCATTTCGGATGAATGATGGCAATGACTGCGGCTTCGGCGACGCCGGGGATGGCCATAATTGCGTTCTCCAAATCAACTGATGAAATCCATTCGCCGCCGCTTTTGACCAGATCCTTCGAGCGGTCGGCGATGGCCATATAGCCTTCGGCGTCCATCGTCGCCACGTCGCCCGTGTCCAGCCAGCCGTCGGGGAATTTGTCCGGCGTCGGGTCTTGCTTGAAATAGGTCGCCGCGATCCAGGGGCCGCGAATTAGCAGGCGTCCCATTGACGTGCCGTCGTGCGCGACTTCTCGGCCAGAGTCGTCGGCGATGCGAAGCTCAAGGCCCGGCGCGTAGATGCCTGCGCGCTGTTTAACGTCGAGCTGTTTTTCGCGCGGCCATCCTTTCATTCGCGGTTTCAGGCGCGTCACGGTTCCCAGCGGGCTGGTTTCGGTCATCCCCCAGGCCTGCACGAAATTGACGCCGAGGTTCGTCTCCAGCCAGTCAATCATCGCGCGCGGCGGAGCCGACCCGCCACAGATCATCTCTTTCAACGAAGACAAATCGTACTTGCCGGGGTTGGCCTGCAATTCGTTCATCACGCCCATCCAGATGGTCGGCACACCGCCGGTGAAGCTGACTTTTTCGTCCTGGATCAACTGGCAGACCGAAGCTCCGTCCATCGTCGGCCCTGGGAAGACCTGCTTCAATCCGAGCATCGTGGCAATGTATGGCAATCCCCACGCGTTGGCGTGAAACATTGGCACGACGGCCATAATCACGTCGTCGCGCTTCAGCGCCAGCATATCGGGCAAGCTGCCCGTGATCGTGTGCAGGTAATTTGACCGGTGCGTGTACATCACGCCCTTTGGATTGCCGGTGGTGCCGCTGGTGTAACACAAACCCATCGGCGTGTTCTCGTCAATCTGCGGCCAGGTAAACTCCGTGGATTCGCCCGAGATCAATTCTTCATAATCGTGAACGTTCGGGAAAGATGTCGTAGTCTGGCCCGTGTTGTTCATGACGATGACGTGTTTGACGGTGGGGATTTTGCCCGCCAGCTTTTCTAGCAATGGCATCAGATCATCGTCAACGCAAATTACCGAATCTTCGGCGTGATTGACTATGTATTCCAGATCAGCCGTCGAAAGCCGCAGGTTCAGCGTGTGCAGCACCGCGCCCATGCACGGCACGGCGGTGTAAATCTCCAAATGGCGATAGCCGTTCCAGGCTAGTGTGGCCACGCGGTCGCCCTGCCGGACGCCGAGTTTCGCAAGCGCATTGGCAAGCTGGCGCACGCGTTTGCCCAGGTCGGCATAAGTGTAGCGATGGATTTTGTCACGCATCTTCGAGACGATCTCAGCGTTGGGCGAAAGCGCGGGACCACGATCCATCAACACCGGCATTGTCAATGGCGTGTTCATCATAGTTGTCAAAGGGGTTGTCAGGGGAGTATTCATTCTGGTGCTCCTGAATTTTTGGTACTGGATTTGAACTGCGATGGGCGCATAGCGTAATCGAAGGTTTCTGCATTTTCAACGAATCCCTGGCTGCACAGCGCCGTAACA
>JBDSAM010000596.1:0-5740 GCA_039922135.1 Blastocatellia bacterium | reverse complement strand
GAATTGACGCGCAATCACGCCAGTCCCAGTTGGTATATCCAGAATGCGCATGCCTGGGAAAGGCTCTGCGGCTTCAACGATCTGACGGATCGTCGTGTCGTAATCCAGTCCGGTGCGGCGTTGAAAGTCACGCGCAATACGCTCTTCAAACTGGCTCAGCCAGGTGTCAATAATAGCAGGCTTCTGCGCGGATACTGCTAACTTCTGTTCTTTGCCCGGTCCAGGCAAATCTTCTTTTCGGGGCATGGAGAGTATCCTTAAAAGGAAGGTTTACAACTGGGGGAACAGATTGAAGGGAAACTAAAAGGCAAAAGTAGAAGTTATTGTTTTTATGGTCCCATTTTTGCCTTTTGATTTCTGTCAAGGTTTCAACCGATAGAGCATACGGGGGAATGGAATTGTTTCGCGCACATGCTCCAATCCACACACCCACGCCACGCATCGTTCGATGCCCATTCCAAATCCACCGTGCGGGACGCTTCCATACTTGCGCAAATCCAGATACCAGTCGAATGCTTCGGGCGGCAATTCGTGCTCATGGATTCTTTGCAACAACAGATCGTGCGATGACATGCGTTCGCCGCCGCCGATGATTTCGCCGTACCCTTCCGGTGCCAGGACGTCCACGCACAATGCCAGATCAGGCCGTTGTGGGTCTGGCTCCATGTAAAACGCCTTGATTGCTGCCGGGTACCGATGAACCAGCACCGGTTTGTCGTATTGCGACGAAATATAGGTTTCATCCGGTGCTCCAAAATCGCCGCCCCATTCAAAACGGTTTTCCACCTTGCCTTCGTCGTGCGCCCGCTGAAGCATTTTTACTGCATCATCGTACTGCAAGCGCGGGAAGGGCGGCATGGCGTTTTCCAGCTTCGTAATGTCACGTTCCAGATGCTTCAACTCTTCCTGCCTTGTTTCCAGCACACGCCCAACGACATAGCTGATGAAGTTTTCGGCCAACGTCATCACGTCGTCCAGCTTGGCGTAGGCAACTTCCGGCTCGACCATCCAGAATTCGGTCAGGTGGCGGCGCGTCTTCGATTTTTCAGCGCGGAAGGTTGGGCCGAAGCAGTAGACCTTGCCAAATGCCGCCGCCGTCGCTTCGTTGTAAAGCTGACCGGATTGCGACAGGTAAGCTTTTTCGTCGTCGAAGTAATTAACCTCGAACAAGTTTGTCGTGCCTTCGCAGGCTGCGGGCGTAAAGATCGGCGTGTCGCACAGCGTGAATCCATTGTCATCGAAGAAGTCGCGCACGGCTTTTATGATTGTGTGACGCACGCGCAGGATCGCATGCTGCCGGCGCGAGCGCAGCCACAGATGGCGGTGATCCATCAGGAACTCAACGCCGTGCTCTTTTGGGGTGATTGGGTACTCTTCAGTCAGGCAAACGATTTCCAGCGTCTTGATGTCCAGTTCGTAAACGCCAGGCTTCTTCGGATGCTCGCGCGGCGTGCCTGTGATGATGATTGAAGATTCCTGCGTGGCTTTCTCGGTGTTCGCCCAAGTCTCTTCGCTGACTTCCTTCTTTGAAACAACGCCCTGAATGATGCCGCTGCCGTCGCGCACTTCCAGAAAGCCCAGCTTGCCGCTCGAACGTTTGTTGTAGAGCCAGCCCTTGATCGTAATCTCTTCGCCAAGATGTTTTGAGATATCTGAGATGTATGTTTGCGTCATAGGTTTTATGTGTGACGGATTATGAATTGCCGTAAAGTTTGTATGCTTCCTTTGTCGTCAGATGCCGGACGCGCAACGCGCCGTCGCCCAGTTTCTCTGCGCCCATCGGATCGAGATAAAACTGCCTGCCTCCGATTTTGACCGCCGGATCAATTCCGTAAACGCCGATGTTAAAGGTGAAGGCTGCATCGCTCGTGGCTTTGAACCAGTGAACATTGTCTTTCTCGTCGGAGATAGTCGTGACTTCGCCGAGCTTCAGCGCTCTGTCCAGCGTCGGTTTGATGATCAGATGCTCTGGCTCATCCCGCAGCCGGTCATAATGCCAACCATGAAGCTCGCCGCCAATCGGCATATGCATCGAAGTCATATTGCGATGGCAATGCGGCACAATTGCGCGTCCTTTTTTCATGCCGTAGATGAAGGTCGAAAAGCTTAGCTCTTCGGGCAAGCCCGTTGCGCGAGGCGGCTTTGTCGCAACGACGCCTTCGTGATCGTCGGGAAATTTGATCGTTCGGCTCAATCGCTCGAAGTCAATGTCGCGCAGCAGGTCTTTCAATTCGACGCGTGCGAAGAGTTCAGCGAGCTTACGCTGCCATTCGATCTGGCTGGCTTTTTGTTCAGCCATCGCGCGGCTGATTTCTTCCACCTCGGCCAGCCAGTGTTTGGCGATGGGCGCAACGCCTTTCGCCAGCGCGCCGCCGCGACAGAGCGTTTCGACCAGAGAGAACATCATCACAGAGCCGAGCATCTGACCGGTGAAGTTTCTTCGAGATAAAAGTTCCATAGTGCCTCTTTCGCTTGTCTGCGCTAGTTATCGGTTCAGGTTTTTCAACGCCGTGCGCAACGCCGGATACTCTTTCATTCCCGGCTTGCTGATCGCCCACAGCACAGTCGCTGCCGCGGGCTTGATGTATTGCTCATAAACCACTCCGCGCCCGACCACGGCGGTTTGATACGAGAACGTCCCCATGGCTTTCAATTGCCGCTGCACGGTCATCAGGTTGAACTCGTAGCGCAGGTCATCCGCTTCGATCTTCGGCAATCCCAGCTTTTCGCGCAAGCGCAGGAACAAGTCCTGACGCTCTTCAACCCGGGCTTCATCCACGGGCTGCAAGCGGCGTTCGACCAACAGGGGAACCAAGTCATACGTTGCCGGTCCCATCCGTGAGTCCTGATGGTCAATGATTCGCAGTTCGCCTTGGGCATCCACCATCAGGTTCATCGCGTGATAATCGCGATGCGTCAACGTTCGCGGACGCGCCGCTAGTTCGGCGGCAATAGCTTGCAGATCGCGTTTGATGGCTTCGGCCTCTTCGCCAGCAAACTGTTGCTTGCGATAGCTTCCGAAGAAGTGATCGAAGAAATAGTTCAGCTCCCAAGTCAATTTGTCTTCATCAAAGGCCAGACTGCTGGCGACTGAATCCATGGTGTAGGCCAGCACTGTTGCCGATTGAATGCGCGCGATCAATTCAATCGAGCGGCGCATCATCTCTTCCGCGCCCGCCGCGTCGCCGCGCGCTTCAGCATCACTCAACCATTGGGACAGGCTGGTGTCGCCCAGATCTTCCTGCAGGATGATGCCCTCGGTTCCTGCAACATCAACAATCTTCGGCGCGGGCAGGCTGGCCTGCTCAAACAGTCTGGTCACGTCCAGAAAAGAATTGCCGTGCGGGTTAAAGGGCGACGGATACAGACTAACGATCAGCGTCTCGCAGGGAGCGGCGGCAGCAGCGATGCGGTAATACTTGCGCGCCGAAGCGTCCGGCGTCAGCGGTTGAAACCTTACCTCTTCTGCGGGCAAGCCGAAGTAACGCGTGGCGTAAGAGACGACGCGCTTTTCACTCAAACCGCCTGTCTCTTTGGCCGTCGCGCCCGATTGCATGGTGGAAGCAGAAAAGTTGTCAGGTGAATTGGCAATCATAATTTTTCAGGTCAGCCTTGGGTGGCGGACGAGTTTATTTGATCGTTGATCGAGTTTTGACAAGGGTAGGCGAAGCGAAACCGATACTGGCGAATGCCTGCGATTTTCAAGTGTCAGCAGCAGGTTCAAAAGCGGCGCGGATGGTAGCATCAGCCGAAAGGCACGACAAGGTTGTCGCCGGCGACTGCGCCAGGCAAGGCTTTTTCCGGACGTTCGCTGGCGAACGCAAGGTCGGCGCGGACGATTACTGCCCGATTGAACCCGCTGCCCGCCGGGATCGTCACCCCATCGCCGATGATGCAGCCGGTCAGCTTCGCTCCGCTCTCTACCCGCACGTGCTTCCATAAAACGGATCGCGAAACTTGCGCATCGCTCGCAACCTTGCAGCCTTCATCCATCACCACGTTGCGGCCTTCACGCGCCAGAAATTCCAGACTGATTTCCAGGTAACGCTCAATTGTGCTCAGTTCGTACCACGAGCTTTTAACCGCCGCCACATGCGCCCCGATGTTTCTGCCGTCGGCCATCGCTTTGGGATATACATCTCTGACCGAATCTGAAAAGACGCCACGCGGAATGTACTCGAAAATATCCGGCTCCATGACGTGAATGCCGGTGAACATCAACGGGGATTGCGGCCCATTCTGGGTGCCGATTGTGGATTGTGGATTGTCCAACGAGGGAAAGCCTGCGAATTCGGCGATGCGGCCATCATCGGTGATTTTGACTTCACTGAAACGTTCAAATTTAAGATTAGGTCGCAGCACCAGCGTGGCCAGAGCTTTTTGCCGGCGGTGTGTTTCAAGCGCGCGGGCTAGATCAATGTCCGTGATGATCTTGCCGTTAATGACAACGAAGGTTTCACCGCCCAGTTGATCGCGCACATTGTCCAGCGCGCCCGACGTGCCAAGAATCTCCGGCTCTTCCAGCGAATAATGAATGCGCACACCAAACCGCGAACCATCACCGATCTGCTGGCGCACCGATTCCGGTTCGTGGTGTAGATTAATGACCACATCTTCAAAACCGTATCGGCGCAGATAGTCAATCGTGAATGCGATCAGCGGACGATTCAGGAAAGGGAGCGCGGGTTTGGTGCGCCCCACGGTCAGCGGCCACAGGCGTGTGCCGAAACCGGCAGCCAGAATCATTGCTTTCATCAGTTTCTCCTGGAACTGTCAACCAAAAACCATGTCATCAAATGGTCTGCCTTCGCGCGCGCAGTGCGCTGCTTGCAGGGTCAGGTAGCTTTCCAACACGTAATCTTCACTACCGATGCCCAGCAATTCGACGGCTTGCAGGATTGCTTCCTCTTCGCCTTCCAATTCGATGAAGTTGCCAATTGGCGTTTCATCGAACATCACGTGCAGAGTTTTGCTGCCTGGCAGCGTTGAGTGATAAACGGTTCGATACTTTTGATAGCGAAACCATTTCTGGTAGCCGAGCCGCTCGAAGATGGCGATGGCTTGGTGAGGGTCGGCAAGCGCTGTTTCAAATTCGATTCGTTGTTTGAACTGCGTCACGGGCGCATCCGGCGCGGCTTTTTCCTTGTAGGTCAGCGACCCGGTTTCACCCGATTGCCTGACGCGCAAGATCGCGGCCTTTTGGCTAAGCTGTCTGTCTTCAGTATCCAGCAAAATGTTGTCTTCGAAATGACGCGCGGTTTCTATCTCCAAAACAACCCCAGCCCGGATGAGCGGCTCAACGCTATCGAACTGCAATTTGACTTCGATTTCGTAAGGAGTAGTTGCGGCCATACTTGGTTGGAAGGGGTTCTAGGCCACTTGTCCGGCCATGTAATCAGGATTGAGGTCGAACGTGCCTGGAGCTACTTTGCGGAAGCGTTTGCTGCGGCTCAAAGACACAGCCAGCGTGATCAACTGGTGCTGGCCGCGAAACTCAAAGCCGCCGTCGGATAAGCGGCGGTATAGTTCACTGACGTGCAGCGGGCCATTGGCTTCGCGCAGGACAATGCTGGCTGCTTGCGGGATGCGAAAGTCCGTGAACCGCACATTGCTGGATCTTTCCGACCGCGCCAGCCGGGCGACCTCAGCATCAATGTCGGTTTCAGCGTTTGTTTCACGAGACCGGAAAGGTTGATGGAATGCAGGATGAGCAGCGTGTGTGGAAGAATGTAAATTACTG
>JBDSAM010000595.1:0-4303 GCA_039922135.1 Blastocatellia bacterium | reverse complement strand
CCCGAAATTGCCACTGGGGCACCGAATCCCGCGCAGCCTTCGATAAACGCGCCGAAGGCAAATGCCACCAGCAAAGCCTGAAGCCTTCGATCCTGCGAGATGGCCGCGACCGAATCTTTCATGATTTCGAACTGGCCGGTGACGACCGAGATGTCGTAAAGAAAGACCGCTGCCACGACGATCCACGCGATCTTCAATCCGAAGGCTGCGCCAAAGCCGAAGCTAGCCAGCGACATTGCCAGCGGCATCGTGAAAACTGCGCAGGCAATGATGATCGCCAGCCCAGCGCAGATCATCGCCGCCCATTGCGGTTTCATTCCACGCACGGCCAACAGGTAAAACAGAATCACGATGGGAATGGCAGCGACCAGTGTGGAAAGCGGCCACCAGTGCATTGGATCGTAAACTTGTGTCCAGGAAAGCAAGATGGGGTTCATGGCGGCGCAGTGTAGCGGTGCTGCCAAATTCTGTAAAACTGATGGTGGAAAAAACTTCGGGCAAGCTCCGCGCAATATGTAATCACGCGAATCTTGCCCGTATTGCCTGACGTCATCTTCTTCTTAAATCAACTTTGCGGTCAGGTGGATTTCAGTGCCTGCCAGAGCCTTTGACACCGGGCAGTTCTGTTTGGCATCCAGCGCGTTCTTCTGAAACGTCGCATCGTCAATGCCCGGAACTTCCGCTTCGGTTTCCAGATCAATGGTGGTGATGGAGAAACCTTCGCCGACTTTTTCCAGCTTCACTTTCGCGCTGGTGTGAATGCGCGTCGGTGTCAACCCGGCGCGGGACAACTGCGCGCTCAGCGCCATCGTGAAGCATCCGGCGTGCGCTGCGCCGATCAGTTCTTCCGGATTCGTGGCGGGCTGGCCTTCTTCAAAACGAGATTTGAATGAATACGGGCCATCAAACGCGCCGCTGCCTACAGCCATTCGTCCGCTGCCTTCGGCCAGATTTCCCTTCCATTCCGCTTCTGCTTTCTGTGTTGGCATAAAAGTCTCCTTCTGTTTTGCCCAGCGTTGATTTGACCAGGGAGCAGTGATCCGACCCTTCGCTCCTGAACAGATTTCATTGTGGTTTTACTACCACGGCAGCGGTTCGCCCAAATGGAAATAACCGCCGGTCGGTCCGTCTTCCGGCAGAGTTGCCAGCCAGACGGAAGTCTTTGCGCCGTCCGCCAATTCCATCGGCGCTTGCTCGCCACCCATATCGGTCTTCACCCAGCCGGGGTGCGCTGCGTTGACCTTGATCGAAGTGCTTTTCAATTCATTGGCCAGGTGAACGGTGAACATATTCAATGCAGCTTTGGATGCGTTGTAAGCCGTGCCCGAACTAGACGCCGCGGCAATCGGCGATTTCGGGTCTGTATTTAAGGTCAGCGATCCCAGAATGCTGGTCAGGTTGACGATCCGCCCGGCATCGCTCTCTTTAATCAGTGGCAGCAATTTTTGCGTCAGCGAAACCAGGTTGAACATATTCGTCTCGAACGTGTTGCGCCACTGTTCCAGCGTGCCTTGCGAAGCGGGCACTCTGTAATCGTGAGCCACGCCCGCATTGTTGACCAGAATGTCCAGCTTCCCAAATTTGTCAGCGATGAACTTCGCTGCGCTGTCCTGAGAGGCAGTATTGTTCACGTCCAGTTGCAGAAACTGAACATCCAGACCTTCGCCTTTTAGTTTTTCAGCGGCTTCGCTTCCGCGCTTTTCGTCGCGCGCGCCCAGCAGAACGGTGGTGCCTTGCTTGGCGAGTTGGCGAACGGTTTCAAAACCGATTCCTTTGTTTGCGCCTGTGACCAGCGCGATTTTCTTTATGCTCATAATTCCTTTCGTTATTGGCCTGTTTTGAAATTGCTCCGTAACCGTGGCCGGTTGCGGAGCGTATTTGCTCAGCGATTTACGGAAATCCAAATCTACCGTAGATTATGCATCAATAAATTCATGCCGTGCGGTGATTTTCATAACTGAAGAAGAAAACCCAGTAATGCGACCGGCAATTTTCCCGCTCGCATTGCGACAAGTATCAATCTAGTCAAACGAGAAATTGATCAATCAGAATTCACAACTTTAGAAAATCAATCTGGCGACCGAAGAGAACAAATTCAAAGTTCCATTATCGAATCAATCGGACGTAGCCGCCAGCCTCGCACATTAACTCTTATCTTTTGGAGGATATTGTCTTGAAAACGCTTCGCTCTTTTCTGCTGGTAGCTTTATTCATTGCGTCATTGTCATTGGCGCTCTTCTCTGCCAACGCGCAAGGGCGCAGGGGCGGGGGACAGGGAGCACCTGGCGGTGAACAACGCCCGGATGGCGGCCCGCCCGAACGCCCGTCCGATCCAATGTCCACGCCCACATTCGGCGGCCTGCGCTTTCGCAGCATTGGCCCGGCTGTGGTCGGAGGTCGAGTGATCGCCTTTGCCGTTGATCCGAACGACCGTGCCAAATACTTCATCGCCGTTGCTTCGGGAGGTGTGTGGAAGACAGTCAATGCGGGTACTACCTGGACACCGGTCTTTGACAATTACGGCGCGTTTTCGATTGGCGCGGTGGCGCTTGACCCGAAAGACACCAGCGTGGTTTGGGTGGGCACGGGCGAACGCAATTCGCAGCGTAGCGTGGGCTACGGCGACGGCGTCTACAAATCCGAAGACGGCGGGCGTAGCTTCCGCAAAGTCGGTTTGGAAAAGTCCGAACACATTGGCCGCATCGCCGTTGATCCGCGCGATGGCAAAACGGTCTACGTCGCCGCGCCAGGCCCGCTGTGGTCAGCTGGCGGCGACCGTGGTTTGTACAAAACCACCGATGGCGGCAAGACGTGGAAGGCGGTCTTGAGCATCAGCGAAAACACCGGCGTGGCCGATGTCGCGATTGATCCATCGAACCCAGACATTGTTTATGCCGCGAGTTGGCAGCGGCGGCGCCACTTTCACACGCTGATCAACGGCGGCCCCGAAAGCGCGATTCACAAATCAACGGACGGTGGCGCGACGTGGACAAAGCTTCGCGGCGGGTTGCCCGCTGGCGAGCTTGGGCGCATCGGGCTGGCCATTTCGCCGGTCGAGAACAACGTCGTTTACGCGACGGTCGAAGCCGCAGGCACCGCCAGCGGGATCTTTCGTTCGAGCGACCGCGGAGCTACTTGGGAGCGGATGAGTCCGACCATCGCGCAGGGAATGTATTACGGCCAGATCATCGCTGACCCGAAAAACGTTGATCGCGTCTACATCCCGAACGTCGTCTTTCAGGTTTCGGACGATGGCGGCAGAACGCAGCGCCCGCTGGGCGAGCGGCTGAAGCACGTGGACAACCACGCCATCTGGGTTGATCCGAAAGATACGAACTTCATGCTGGTCGGTTGCGACGGCGGCGTCTACGAAAGCCATGACCGCGGCGCGAATTGGAACTTCAAAGCGAACCTGCCCATCGCGCAGTTTTACGATGTGGCGATTGATAACCAGATGCCGTTTTACAACGTGTACGGCGGCACGCAGGATAACAATTCGCTGGGCGGCCCGGCCAAAACGCGCAACCCATCAATCGTGAATTCCGACTGGTTTGCCACCAACGGCGGCGACGGCTTTACCTCGCGGGTTGACCCGGAAGACCCGAACACCATTTACGCCGAGAGCCAAAACGGCGGCCTGACGCGCTTCAACAAGCTGACCGGCGAACGCACCAGCATCACGCCGATTCCGGGCAAGGCCGAAGAATCGCAACGGTACAACTGGGATTCGCCCCTGATTATCAGCCCGCATTCGAGCAAGCGACTTTACTTTGGCGGGCATCGCCTGTTTCGCAGCGACAATCGCGGTGACGATTGGAAGGTCATCAGCGGCGATCTGTCGCGCGGCCTCAACCGCGACGCCCTGCCGGTGATGGGCAAGATTTGGGGACCAGACGCCATCGCCAAACATCAATCCACGGCGCTGTACGGCAACGGTTCTTCGATGAGCGAATCGCCGAAGAAGGAAGGCTTGATCTACGTCGGCACTGACGACGGCCTGCTCAACATCACCGAAGACGGGGGCAAGACGTGGCGCAAGGTCGAGAAGGTTTTAGAAATCCCAGAAAGCAGCTACATTCATCGCGTGTTGGCTTCGCAGCACGATGCGAACACTGTTTATGCGCTCTACAACAATCACCAGAACGGCGACTTCAAACCCTACGCAGTGAAGAGTACTGACGCTGGCAAGACCTGGACGATGATCAACGGCAACCTGCCCGAACGCGGCTCGGTCTATGCCATTGCCGAAGACACCGTCAATCCGAACCTGCTGTTCATCGGCACCGAGTTTGGGTTGTTTTTT
>JBDSAM010000594.1:0-4521 GCA_039922135.1 Blastocatellia bacterium | reverse complement strand
TGGCGCGGCATTCACAATGATGCTGTCGCTGACGTTCATCCCGGCGGTGCTGGCGGTGTTGCCTGCTCGGTCGAATGCATTTCGTTCTGGGCATTCAGGCGGGGCCGGTCGTTCTGGCACGGCCAATCAGCCGGGCGGAATGGTCAGACTGCTGGAGCGGACAGGGCATTGGGCGACATCACATCAAAGATTGCTTTACGTGTTGACGGTGATCGTCGTCGTTGTCAGTTTGATCGGTGTTTTCCGTATCAAGATTGAGATTGATTACTTTAAGTTTTTCAAGCCGCACAGTGAGACGCAAGTGGGCTTATCCGAAATCAGCCAGCGGCTGTCGGGCGCGGTGGCGTTTGAAGTTATCGTTGAAGGCAAAAAAACGGGCGCGCCAGTTGATGTGATTGTAAAGCCCGATGTGCTGCGCCGCATGGCTGAGCTGCAAGCTTTTGCCGAAGGGCACAAGAATTGGAACGGACAAGGAATTGATCGCGCGCTTTCAGTGGCCGACTTCATCAAAAATTTCAACCGTGCCTTTCACGGCAACGATCCTCAGCAATATGTCATTCCTGACGATGAACAAGTGATTGCGGAATTGCTGACGGACCGCGGTCAATTGAAAAGTTTTCTGACCGAAGACGGGCGCGCCGCGCGTATCTTGATCCGTTCGAATCTGAGCGGTTCGCAGGCAATGGCTGCTGCCGTCCGCGAAGTCGAACGGCGAGGCAGAGAATTGCTGCCGGAGTTTCGCGTTTATGCCACCGGAACCCTGGTCCTGCTCAATCGCACGTCGGATCAGATTGCCGGCGAACAGGAACAAAGCATCATCATTGCGTTGGTGACGATCTTTGTGATGCTGGCCGCGCTTTTCCGCTCGCTACGCGTTGGGCTGACGGCGTTAATACCGAATCTGGTTCCAGTGTTGTTCTTTTTTGGCTTTATGGGATGGCGCGGGATTCCGCTGAATCTGACAACCAGTCTGGTGGCAAGCGTGGTGCTGGGGCTGTCGGTGGATAATGCCGTGCAGTTCATCGTGCGCTTCCGGCGCGTTCAACGCGAAGGCCTGCCTTTGCGCGACGCTATCATTGAAAGCATGCGGCTGAGTGGCCGCCCGATCATTTACGCCAACATTGCGCTGGTAGCGACGTTTGCGATCTTTGCGATTTCCAACTTCGAGCCGATTGCATCGTTCGGGCTGCTGTCGGCGGTTACGGTGCTAGGTTGTTTAATCGAAGATTTAGTGTTGTTGCCATCGCGGCTGACTTCGCCGGTCTTTCGCGCAAAGTGATTTCTCAGGTTCAAGCCTGCAACGTCAAGCTGTAACTGCGCCGGGTGAGCTGGCTGCTACCATTGTCGCTGGCGTGGTCGTCACTTCCCATGCTTCGCGATCGCGCAGCAAAGTTGAAAGCAGCATGGTATGCAGGCCGTGTCCCGACCGCGAGGCGCGAACATGGCCCAGGATGGGCATTCCCGCCAAGGCCAGATCGCCGATAATGTCCAGAATCTTATGGCGAACAAACTCGTCATCAAAACGCAGCGGGTCGGGATTCAGGATTCCATCGCGCGTCAGCGCAATCGCATTCTCCAGTGAACCACCTCGCGCCAACCCATTTTGCCTTAACAACTCCAACTCTTCGACAAACCCGAAGGTGCGCGCCCGCGCAATCTCGCGCGCGTAGCTGCCGTTGTGCCCGCCGTTATAAAAGCCAACTTCGCGCCGTTGCAGGCCGATCATCGGATGGTTGAAATCAATTTCGCAGGTGATGCGGAATTCGTTGGCGGGTTCAATGCTCATGGTGCGGTTCTTTTCGCTCACCGCGATTCGTTTGAGCACGCGCAGATACGGTCGCGCCGCAGGCAACTCCACAATGCCTGCCTGTTCAATCAACCTGACCCATTGCTGGCTGCTGCCATCCAGGATCGGAACTTCCAGTGAATCCACTTCGATGATGGCGTTATCCACGCCACAGCCATAAAGCGCCGACAGCAAGTGTTCAACGGTGGAGATCATCACGCCAGATTTCATCAGCGTCGTGGCGTAGCTGACGTGCGTGACGTACTGCGGCGCGGCGGGAATCTCAAAATCGTTGAGATCAGTGCGGCGGAACAGGTAACTGGTATAAGGCGGCGCAGGTCTGACAGTAACATTGACTGGCGATGCCGAATGCAGGCCTACACCTGTGGCGCTGAAGCTTTTTCCAATCGTCGTTTGCTGGTTCAACTTGTCTATCCTCTTAAAATGTTTCTGGGGATGAATCAATCAAACTAATCAATAGTAAGCGCCAAGCAATGGCAAGCGCCAAGCCATAATGCAAGATCATGGAGATTTTGCCGCAAGTGCTTTGTTAGGAATAAAGCTCAAATGTGTGGCAGCGGATTTGGAGCAGGAGACTGTAGCCAATGAGCTACGGTGTGCGAGGAGAGATGTGGTTGTCACACGAAGCTGGAAAAAATCTGCGAGTGCTGGAAAAACAAAAGCTGCGGAGCATAGTGCGTTCCGCAGCTTTTGTTTTTTGTCTTAACTAACCGCTAGTCTATTCAACAGGAATCGGACGGCGGAATTTCTTTCGATTGCGTTTGCGGGCTAGCGCCGATTTCAGGCGGGCTTTTTCGCCGGGCGGAACATAGAAGGCATGGCGTTTGACTTCACGAATGAAGTCTTCCGTTTGTACCTTGCGTTTGAAGCGGCGAAGAGCGCTTTCCAGCGTCTCATTATCGCCGAGTTTCACTTCTGCCAATTTAATTTCACCTGCCTTTCATTGATGGCAATCTTGGGATTCTTAACTTCAACTGTGCTGAACGCTCTTGCTTGACGGTAACGCGAAGGTGAGCTTTGCGGCTGTTGAAGGAAGCGCGGAGGATACTTGCTACATCAGACATCGTCAAGCAGAGGCAACGCGACGCTTTGAAGTTTTTCAGTTCAAGGGTAAAGTGGCGGCCTTCTTTCAAATCACAAACAAAATCGGATCATACAATGAAAGTCTTCGTCGTCGGTTCGGGCGGGCGCGAACACGCGCTGACGTGGGCGTTGCGCCGCAGCCCGCAAGTCAAACAACTCTTTTCGGCAACCAATAACGCGGGTATTTTAAAGCTGACGGATCGTGCGACAGTAAATGCCGGTGATGTCCATTCGCTGGCCGATTATGCAGCACACGAAAAGATGGATTTGGTGGTGGTCGGGCCAGAGCAGCCGTTGGTGGATGGATTAGTGGATGCCTTGGCGGCGCGTGGCATCGCTGCGTTCGGGCCGGTGCAGGCGGCGGCCAGGCTTGAAGGCAGCAAGGTCTTTGCCAAAGAGTTTATGACCCGTCACGGCATTCCAACTGCTCGATCTGTCGTAGCTGAAGATGAGGAAGCGGCTTTCAGGGCATTTATTGGCGGTTCGTTTGGCTTTCCAGTTGTCATCAAAGCCGACGGTTTGGCGGCAGGCAAAGGCGTAATCGTTGCCGGTGATGAAGCCGAAGCCAGACAGGCGGTTCAAGACCTGTTGGTTGATCGCAAGCTGGGCAAAGCGGGCGCGCGGTTATTGATTGAAGAATGTTTGGTGGGGCGCGAACTGTCTTATCTGGTTTTCAGCGACGGCAGGGATTTTGCCGCAATGCCCGTGGCCCAGGATCACAAACGCGCGTTCGACGGCGACCGAGGGCCGAACACCGGTGGGATGGGCGCGTTTTCAACGCCGGGATTGCTCGATGCAGAGACGGAAGCGCGGATTGTGCGCGAGATTGTTGTGCCTTCGCTGGAAGGCGCGCGGGCCGACGGCTTTCCGTTTCGCGGCGTACTCTATTGCGGGTTGATGCTGACGGCCGATGGGCCAAAGGCGCTGGAATACAACGTGCGCTTCGGCGACCCCGAAACGCAGGCGATCTTACGGCGGCTGGATAGCGATTTTGCCGAACTGGCCTTTGCCGTGGCGCGCGGCGAACTGGGTCGCGTTACGCCCAGTTGGAGCGATGACGTGACAACTTGCGTGGTGTTGGCGTCAGCGGGCTATCCTGGAAGCTATGCAGTGGGCAAAACCATCAGTGGCTTGGATGATGCGGGACAGATCGAAAGTGTCGTTGTCCTGCACGCCGGAACCCGGCTCAATTCCTCAGGGGATATAGAAACTGCTGGCGGGCGAGTGCTGGGAGTGACCGCGCGCGCAGAGACGCTGGCCATCGCGACAGCGCGGGCTTATGAAGCAGCCGGCAAGATCAAGTTTGAGGGAATGCAGTTTCGCCGCGATATTGGCAGCCGCTGAGATAAATTGAAGATCGTCCGTTTCGTCGGGGGTAGAAGCCATCGCAAAGGTTGGGAAATGCAAAGAAGCGCTCGCTTAGCGATAAGCGCGCGCTTCTTTGCATTTCGGGGTCGGGTTCAGACCA
The DNA here is from genome assembly GCA_039922135.1 of Blastocatellia bacterium. Lineage (GTDB taxonomy): Bacteria > Acidobacteriota > Blastocatellia > RBC074 > RBC074 > RBC074. Next base: position 163 of record JBDSAM010000594.1, on the reverse strand, counting down.
TCATCTCGGCCAGGCTTACGGCGCGAAGTATCCGGTCAGGTCAATGACCAGGTCGGTTGTCGCTGACGAGAATATCTTGAAGGCTCCGTCGGCGCTGCCAAGCCCGACCATGAAGTGGCGGTTGATGATCTGGCCGGCATTGTAATTCGACGTCGCCACCGTC
>JBDSAM010000593.1:0-4958 GCA_039922135.1 Blastocatellia bacterium | reverse complement strand
CGTGCGAACCTGCGCGACAACGGCATTCTGTTGGTCTTTGGCCAGCTTTTCGGGCGGTTTCTGTTTGTCTTTCTCTTCGGCTTTGGCCGTGGCGCGGGTTTCTTTTTCCGCAGCCTTGTCATCAGGCGCGAAGTAACCTTTGCGCGTGCGGACTTTCAGTTCGGGGCGCGATGGGATGCGAACTTCGATCTTGCGAAAGCGGCCATCGCGGTACGACGTTGTCGGTTCGAAGGCCAGTAGGTAATACGTTTCGGTGTCATTCAACACCTTCTGCAATCCGGCATTGATGTCGTTATTGTTGAAGATCGCATTGCCGCCGGTGTCTTTGGCCAGGGCGAACATGACGTCACGGTCGGCTTCGATGGAACTGCTTTCAATGCGCATCCGCGCCCCGGCCAGTGCCCCGGTTTCGCTGAAGCCTCGGCTTGAAGCATCCATTCCCGGAATTGATGCTATCAACCCGCGCGTGTCCAGCGAATAAATCACCACGCCGGCACGCGTCGCCGCGTCAGTGATGCGCCGCACGTCATAATGTTTACCATCGCTTAAACCACCCAGCAGAAACCCATCCGACAACAACACGATGACTTTGCGCCCTGGCAAATCGCGAAGCCCGCGAATGACATTTTCCAGCGTCGAAAGCGTCGAGACTGTGACGCTGTTGTTTTCCTGAACAATCGCGCGGGCACGCCCCTGTGCTTCAGTAGTAGCCATGCGGCGGTCAATGTTAAATTGCCTCATGATTTCCTGCACCGCTAATTCAAGTGCGTCAGGATCGCCGTTGCCAATCAATTCAGCTTGATAGGAAGTAATGCGTGGAATGTCGTGTTGGCTGGTGGCGCGGCGCTCACCTGGCGACAAACGATTGACGGCGCGCTTCATTGCTTCCCGGTCGGCAGTGAACTGCTGATACATGCCCAGCGCGCCGGTAGTGGTAACAAGTGCGACTTGATCATTTGTGCCAACTTGCTGATCCAGAAATTTGTTGAGCGCCTTTTTGGCAAACATCAAATTGCCCGGGGCCAGATGAACATCGTCCACGGCCAGAACCAAATACCGCCCAGCAGTAAAGGTTGGCGGCGATGCGGGCGAAGAAGCACCGGCGTTGCGATTGTCATTGTTTGCCGACCGCACTGGGATTCGCAGCCATGTGGCTTGACGGCCAGCCGTGCCAACGGAAAAATGCGAGACTGGTTGTGACTTGCCGTCTTCAAGAATTTGAAAATCTTCGCGCTTCAGATCACTGACCAGCTTGCCTTGCTTGTCGGCGACAACGACATCAATCTGCACCAGTTCGGTGTCAATGCGCACTGTGCCGGCATCTTGTGGCCGTTGTTCCCTGCTCTTGTCCTGTTTGCTTTGTGATTGTGCCGATGGCAATGGAGACAAACACCAGGCGAGCGCCAACAACATCGCCGCAATAATAAATTTTCCGCGCAGCCGAAGCGTTTTCATGGCCACATCCTTTGAAAGAGATTTTTCTTCGTCGTAAGCTCACCCCTCTTGTTGATCGGGCTTTACAATTTTAACATCGCCGTAGTAAAGGACGAGTTGCGATGCCGCTTTTACCCCATCCGCAAAGGTTTTTCGGAACTTTTATCCAAGGCAGCGGGTACTTTTGGATGCCCTTAAACAATTCCGAACTTAAGTTTGAACCAGAAGGAGTGAGACAACAATGAGAAGCTATCACATTACCGCCAAACAATTGGTCGCGCTGGCGCTGGCCACCGCCATCTTCGCTTCGGGCGCTGTCATCTTTTATGACCGTATCGGGTCGGGACTATTGGGCCGATTGGCGGGCGCAAAGCCCGAAAAGAGCTACAGCGAGAATGCCGCCGTCGCAGGCATCACTGACCCATCCGTCGCCAGTGACGAAAAGAACAATCAGGAAGTTTACAACGCCACCAGCCCCGGTGTAGTCAACATCACCTCAACCGTTATCGTACAGGACTGGTTCAACGCTTATCCGCAGACGGGCACCGGCTCCGGATCAATCCTGGATAAAGAGGGCCGCATCCTGACCAACAATCATGTGATTCAGGAGGCTGAAAAGCTTGAGGTCACTCTGTCCAACAAGAAAACCTACCAGGCGCGCGTTCTTGGCTCCGACCCTGATAACGACTTGGCGGTGATTCAGATTGAAGCGCCGAAAGAAGAGCTGACCACCATTTCACTGGGGGCAGCGAAGGACTTGTTTGTCGGACAGAAGGTGCTGGCAATCGGTAATCCATTCGGTCTTGACCGGACATTGACGACTGGCATTGTTTCAGGACTGGCGCGTCCATTGAAATCGGAAATGACAAACCGTTTGATCGAAGGCGTGATTCAAACCGATGCGGCCATCAATCCAGGGAATTCGGGCGGGCCGTTATTGAACTCGCGCGGGCAGATGATCGGCATCAACACGATGATCTATTCGCCATCCGGCGGTTCGGTGGGCATTGGTTTCGCGGTGCCGGTCGAAACGGCCAAGCGCGTGATTGACGACATTCTGAAATATGGCCGCGTCCGCAAACCGAGCCTGGGTATCGAGCCATTGCCGTTGAGCCGATTCGGCCAACGATTGATCCGCGCGCTTGAACTGCCGGTCAGTGAGGGCGTGATGGTCATCCGCGTCACCCCAGGATCGTCGGCAGATAAGGCAGGCATCAAGAATGCCGAACAGGTTCGCATCGGAGGCTACATTGTTCCTCTGGGCGACATCATTACCAAGATGGACGGGCAGCCAATCGCCAAACAAGACGACATTGATCACATCTTGAATGCCAAGAACATCGGCGACAGCTTACAACTGGAAATCGTGCGCGACGGACGGCGGTTAAATCTGACTGTACAATTGATGGAAGCGACGCGCGGCGGCAATGGCCGTCAGAGAATTTGAAGCACAATCAATAGCGCAGACAACAAAAGGGAGGCTCAAAAAATTTTGAGCCTCCCTATTGTTGTCTGCGCTATGCCGCACCTCGCGCGGCCTTCGCTGATTGTTTAATTGCAGTGATTGGTTGGATCGTTGCCGTTCAGCAGCAGCAACACCTCGGCCAGTCTGGTCATATCATCCGTTCGGTTTTCGATGATGGCCAGCCGAGCCTGCGCCAACAGGTCACGCAACAGCGTGGTGCGAGTCAGCAAGAATCCGTTGTCGAGCAGTACAGGATCAAAATTAATACCATAACAACGGATTGGGCTGTTGATCGCGCCCGATATTACGCTGTTATTAGCGGCCAGGCTGAGTTGCAACGCAACATATTGCTGGTTGAGCTGCTGCATTGGCCCGGTTCCACCGCGCAGCGCACGCCGCACGTCAACCAAAGAGGACTGAATCTGAACCGGGTTATTGAAGTTCACGCCGCCAATAATCACATAGCCCGATGGCAGGCGATTGATGTTGTTGACGTAGTAAAGCGGCGACTGCAGACAGACGGTCTGGCAGCTCAGCGTCGTGATCGGGAACGGCAGAGTATTGGATACGCCACCGCCCGGCGCGGGATTGAGCACAGTAATAGCTGCTGTGCCGCCGTTGGCGACGTCGGCTTCAGTGATCTGCGCGGCAAGCTGCGTCTGATTGACGTAGATCGTCGGGCGCGGGCTGCCGTTGAACTGCACCACAGCCCCAGGCACGAAGTTCAATCCATTGGCCGTCAGCGTGAATGCCGGATCACCCGCAATCGCTGATCCGGGGTTTAAGCCGGACAGCGTCGGCACCGGATTCTGGATTGCGTTGATCGAAAGCGTCAACGAATTGGATGTGCCTCCGCCCGGCGCGGGATTAGTGACCGTGATGGTCACCGTGCTGACGTTGGCCACATCCCCCGCGCTTAACTGAGCGAACAATTGCGAGGCGCTAAAGAACGCCGTCTGACGCGGGCTGCCATTGAAATTGACGACCGCGCCAGGGACGAAGCCCATGCCATTAACCGTCAGCGTAAAGGCCGGACCGCCTGCGGCAATGACCGTCGGGATTAAGCCGATCAACGTAGGCACTGGATTCGGCGGGGTGACGACGAAGTTGAGTGGGTTGGAAGTGCCACCACCCGGCGCGGGATTGGTGATCGTAACAACGGCCGTGCCCTGATTGGCCACGTCCGTTGCACTGATCTGCGCTTGAAGCTCAACGCTGCTGATAAAGGTTGTTGGGCGCGGGCTGCCATTCCAATTGACTACCGCGTTCGGCACGAAGTTCTCGCCGTCCACGCGCAACGTAAAGCCTGCACTGCCTGCGACCACAGAACTGGGAGTGATGCCCAGCAAGATCGGCGTTGGATTCACCTGCGAAACCACGCGGAACAGCATCGAGTTTGATGTGCCGCCGCCCGGCGCAGGATTGAAAACGGTAATTGTCGCCGTCGTAACGCTGGCCAAATCCGCTGCCGACAATTGAATCGCCAATTGTGTGCTGATGATGAAGGTGGTTGCGCGCGCTTGCCCATTCCACCGCACCACCGAAGCCGGAACAAAGCCGATACCGTTAAGCCTTAGCGTGAATGCCCCGCTGCCGGCCGCGACCGAATTCGGCACAATTTGAGTTAATTCCGGCACGGGGTTATTGATCGCCAAGGTCGCTGCGTTCGACGTTCCGCCTCCGGGAGCATTGTTGAACACCGTGATGATCAGGGTTCCGCCTCCGGCGACTTCCTCAGCCGACAAGTTTACGACCAGTTGATTGCTGGTGACGAAAGTTTTGGAATGGTCGGCATTATTCACTCGCACAATTGAGCCAGGAACGAAGCCACTGCCATTGATCGTCAGTGTAATGGCCCCGGCACCCGCCATCACTTGCGTTGGGTTAATGCTGCTGATCGCTGGCGCCGGATTGCTGAGTGAAAAGTTGACAGCGTTCGACGTGCCGCCCGCTGGCGGCGGGTTGAAGACCGTGACTGGCGCAATACCCGCGCCCGCCAAAAGCGAAGCCGGAATCGCTGCTGTCAACTGCGAATTGGTAACAAAGGCCGTTGGCACGT
>JBDSAM010000592.1:0-4877 GCA_039922135.1 Blastocatellia bacterium | reverse complement strand
CACAAATGCCAATAATCATTCTTCACAACCTGACGATAGTCTTTGCCAACAGTTCGCAAAACTGTTTGCTGACGCGCGCGCCCATTTCCATCACCTCGGCGTGGTTGATCGGGCCGTCTTCCATTCCAGCGGCGGCGTTGGTAATCAGCGAAATGCCCAGCGTCTGCATGCCCATCTGGCAGGCGACGATGGCTTCAGGCACGGTGGACATGCCGACCGCGTCCGCGCCCAGCACGCGCATCATCCGAATCTCTGCCGGCGTTTCGTAATTCGGCCCTTGCAGCGCCATATAAACGCCCTCGTCTAGTTTCAATCCGAGTTCTGCCGCAACCTCTTTCGCAATGCCGCCGTACTTGCGCGAATAGACTTCGCTCATATCCGGGAAGCGTGCGCCAAGACGGCCATCGTGCGTACCGCGCAAGGGGCTGATCATCATCAGGTTGATGTGATCGGTAATCAGCATCAGGTCGCCCGCTTTAAGGTTTTCATTGACGCCGCCAGCAGCATTAGTCAACACCAGTTTTTTGACGCCCAAGGCGTTGAATGCGCGAATCGGCAGCGTCACCTCGTCCAGCGAATAGCCTTCGTAGTAATGAAAACGCCCCTGCATCACCGCGACGTTGATTGCGGTCTGCGGCAGCTTGCCAACAACCAATCGCCCCGAATGCCCCTCGACTGTGGAGCGCGCGAAGTCGGGAATCTCTTCGTAAGGAATGATCGTCTGCTCTTCCAGTGTCTCGGCAAACGTGCCCAGACCGGAACCCAGCACCACGGCGACATCCACGTCGCATTTGATATGTTCACGAATGAACCGCGCCGAAGTTTGCGCGCGGTCGAAAATAGAAACTGTCATTATCAGTCTTTCTCCTACTCGTTATTCTTTAGCATATGCCACGCCCAACGCTTTTGGCGGATCGGCGCGACGAATCAGCCCGGCCAGCATGACCATCGTCAGCACGTAGGGAATCATCAGGATGAATTGATTTGGAATGTTGACCGTCCCTTGCATGCGGATCGAAACAGCTTCGGCAAAGCCGAAGAGCAAACACGCCAGCATCGCGCCGACCGGATGCCATTTGCCAAAGATCAAAGCTGCCAGCGCGATGAAGCCACGCCCGGCGGTCATGTTCCGCGTGAACTGTGAACTCTGCCCGATGGCCAGGTAAGCGCCGCCCAGCGCCGCCAATGCGCCTGAAATCAGCACGCCCGCCCAGCGCATTCGCTGCACATTGATGCCCGCCGTGTCCGCCGCTTCGGGGTTTTCGCCGACTGCGCGCAGCCGCAATCCGAACCGCGTGCGATAGAGCACGTAGAGCGTCCCCGCAACGACGACAAACGCCAGATAGACAATCACCTTGTGATTGAAGATCGAAGCCAGCATTGGATAGCTCTGCGGATTGAAGATCATCACATCCGGCAGGACTTCTTCCTTCGTCAATGGCCGCGTTGCGCCAGTGGAAGCAAACAGAGCGCCTGACAGCAGCGCCGGCACGCCCAGAAACAGCATGTTAATCGCCGTCCCTGAAACCACCTGATCGGCTCGGTAGCGAACCGTCGCCAAAGCGTGCAGCGCCGCCACCAGCAGCCCGGCCATGATCGCCGCCACGACGCCGATCAATGAACTATGCGCAAACGCTGTCACCGCCGCCGCCGTAAACGCCCCGGCCAGCATCATCCCTTCCAGCGCGATGTTGATCACGCCGCCGCGTTCGGAATACAGCCCGCCCAGCGCGGCCAGAATCAGCGGCGTTGATAATCGGATCGTCGAAGCAATCAGCGTGTAGTTGAAAATAGTTGAGAAGTTTCCGCTCATTCGATCACGCTCCTTTTCTGGCCCCCACATTTGCCAATGCGGGGATGAAGCGCCCCAGCCCGCCACGAAACAGCATCTCCATCGCGACAAACAGAATGATGATTCCTTGCAGCACCTGCACCAAATCCTTCGAGACGTTGTCGGTGAAGATGTCCACGAACAGCCCACCGCGAATCAGCGCGCCGAACAGGATCGCCGCCAGCACAATGCCCACCGGATGATTGCGCCCCAACAGCGCCACCGCTATCCCAGTGAATCCGTAGCCCGGCGAGAAGTCGTGATAGTACCGGTAGCGATAACCCAGTACTTCGCTGATGCCGACCATTCCGGCCAGCCCGCCCGACAGCGCCATCGCCAGCACGATCTGCCGCTTGACGCTGATGCCGCCGTATTCCGCCGCTGAAGGATTCATCCCGACGGCACGGATTTCATAGCCCCACTTTGTCTTCCACAAGAAAACCCAGACTAGAAAGCACGCCGCGAGCGCCAGCAGAAATGCGATGTTCAGCGGAATGCGATTTGGAAAGTGAATGCCCAATGGCGAAAGTAGCGTCGAAAACCGCGCGATGTGCGCGCCCTCAGCAATCGGCACACTCTGCATAATCGGATCGCCAGCGGCTTTGTAACGGCTCTGCGTCAGATAGCTGACCAAGCCAGCCGCGACGAAGTTCAGCATGATTGTGTTGATGACTTCGTGCGAGCCGAAGCGGGCCTTGAGCAATCCCGGAATCGCTCCCCACGCTGCGCCCGCCAACATCGCCGCGATCATCGCCAGCACGACCAGGACGAAGCCAGGCAGATTGGCAAACGTGATGCCCACCCAGGCCGCCGCAAATGCGCCCATCACCAATTGTCCTTCCGCGCCGATGTTCAGCAAGCCGCATTTGAACGCCAGCGCCACTGCCAGCCCAGTGAAGATCAGCGGCGTAGCGTAAAACAGCGTATAGCCCCAGTTGTCCCAGGTGAAATTGCCCAGCGCGTCAAATAAGCCAAACGCGCTCGAAAGCATCAGCCGGTAAACCGTGAAAGGGTTCTCGCCGATGACCAGAACAATCAAGCCACCAATCACGAACGCCGCCAGCACAGCGATCAATGGAAAAAGCAATTCGCGGAAGAGTGTTTTCATAGCGTCAATGCCCAGGGCCAAAGAAGACTGCGTTAAGAAACATCACGTTCAGTCCGTCCATAAATGCGCGGTAGTTTGGGTCTTCGGCAAACCCTACCACGTTGCCGCGCCCCAGGCGTGCGTGCATCAGATAGGCTTTGTTTGGAATCTGATTGCGCGCGTCGTCGAACATGAAGCCGCTGGCGTAAAACTTTTCTTCTGGCAGATAGACCGCCACGTTTGTCCCGCGATCCAGTTTCAGCAGCGAGAAGATGCGGCTGCTGTCCATCATCACCGTCGTCGTTTCGCCATAACCGAACCCCAGCCAGTGCGTGCGGTCTATTTTGACGCGCAGGATCGCACCCGGCGTCGAACTTGGATTTTCGTCGGTTGGCAGAATGTTTTTCTCGATGGGGTCAGACGTGGTCTTCGCCTGATCTTTTGTGGCATCGCCGTCTTTCTTCTCTGCCTTTTCCGCTTTGGCGTCGGACTTATCGGCCTTCTCGCGCTTCTCGCGTTTGGTCGCCAGCAGATTCACTTTCTCATCCGCCAGCCAAACCGTCGCGTTGCCGATGCCGATCAGCGTTCCGCCGCGTTGCACCCATTCGCGCAAAGATGCGCCATCGCCCAGCATCTGGCTGTAATTGCCATCGGGCAGAATCAGCACGTTATATCTGCTCAGGTCGGTGCCGCGCAGTTGCTCAGTGCGAATCGTTGTCACCGGATACCCGTACCGTTGCTCAATCAAATACCGCAGCCAGCCGACTGAGTTCGGCGATGTGGGCGTATTGTAGGCAATCGCTACGCGCGGGCGCGGCAGATAATTGACGTTATTGCTGCCGAAGTTCGGCCCCTCTTCCATCCACGCCGAATCAGTGGCGTGAACATCCACGCCGTGTTCAGCAGCCAGCTTCGTCATTCGTTCGTGAAGGTTCGCCGGATTGTCTTTGACCTTAATAACCAGACTACCAGCGGGAAACGTTGTGCTACCCAGCCGGAACTGTTTGTCGTAGCCATACACGCGCACGTCCTGCCGGAACAGATCGGCCAGCGCCGAGGCGGCGCTTTGCGTGCCCCATGCAATCAGATATGCCAACTTTGCCTGACCGCCACGCAGTTGACCGGCAGGTTTTGGCAATTCCTTCAACAGCGTCGCCTGCACGGGTGAAACCTGTTCTGCCGCAAAGCACGGCACGTCGAACAACAGCGGCAGTGACCAGCCGGTCACATCGTAAAACTGTTCGGACTGGCGCTGTTTGTTGCGGTCGCGCTGTTCGTCCAGAAACTCTTTGTCCTGATCGGTCTGTTTGTCCATCAGCGTCCGCGCTAGGCGCTTGGCGGGTTGGGCAAGCGAGACGATAAAACTGCCTGCCGGAAAATCGCGTGATTGCAGCGTCCCATCGCTGTAATCACGCGTCTTCGGATTGCTGAAAGCGGCGTCGGCGCGTTTGACTTCGATACCGGACATCATTAGCGTGGCGGCCAATCGCGCCGCGCGGTTCGGGTCACCGCCTGGCGTGATGATGAACTCTTTGACGGCTTCGGACTTCCCTTCTTCAACGGCGGTGCGGCGGTGATCATAAAAGAAGCGCAGCAGCCCTTCGCGGTTCTTCGCTGCGTTCTCAATCGTCGAGATCGAGGCGATGAAGTGATGATGCACCGAATCGCGGTAAATCATAGTCGTCTCGTCATCGCGTTTGGCCACCAAGCCGCGCACCGACGCCTGTTCATACGTCATTCCAATTGAGCCGTGAAATAGCGGCCAGCCTTCGCCGTAGCCCGGATAGAAGGAATCGTAGCCTTCGCGCGTGAAGTAATCGAACTTGAAGCGATCAAACCACGCAGCATTGTTGCGCCCGAACCGCGCCAGCCAATCCAGTTGCGCTTTGGTCAAGTTGGGATTCCACGGCAGGGCGGGCGGCGCGAAATAGTAGCTGCTGTTGGTTCCCATCTCGTGCA
>JBDSAM010000591.1:0-3616 GCA_039922135.1 Blastocatellia bacterium | reverse complement strand
GAGCGGCTGCGCGTGACATTGAGCAGCATCGGCGACGCTGTTATTGCAACAGACACAACCGGACGCATCTGTTTTATGAACCCGGTGGCCGAATCGCTGACCGGCTGGGGACAAGACGAAGCAATGGGCCGCGAGTTGCCGGAAGTCTTCAACATCGTCAATGAGCAAACACGGGCAACGGTCGAGAACCCGTTGACGCGCGTCATTCGCGATGGCGTCATCGTCGGGCTGGCCAACCACACCGTCCTGATCGCCAGGGACGGCACTGAAAGGCCGATTGAAGACAGCGGCGCCCCGATTCGCAATGCTGCCGGGCAGACCGTTGGCGCGGTGCTGGTTTTTCACGATGTGACCGAAGCGCGACAGGCCGACGAGGCTTTGCGGCAAAGTCAGCAGGAGTTGAAAGACTTCGTCGAGAACGCGACCGTTGGGCTGCACTGGGTTGGGCCGGATGGGATCATCCTTTGGGCCAACCGCGCCGACAGGGAATCGCTCGGCTACACGCAGGAAGAATATGTCGGTCATCACATCGCCGAATTCCACGCCGATCAAGAGGTCATCAACGACATCCTTCACCGGCTGACGCATAACGAGACGCTGGACAATTACGAAGCGCGGCTGCGCTGCAAGGACGGTTCGACCCGCCACGTGCTGATCAATTCGAACGTCAGGTGGGAAGGGGATGAATTCATCCACACGCGCTGCTTCACGCGCGACATCACTGACCGCCGGCAGGCTGAGGCCGAGCGCGAAGAAGCGCTCAAGCGCGAACAAAAAGCCCGCCGCCTGGCCGAAGAGGCCAGCCGCTTCAAGGAGGAATTCCTGGCCGTCGTTTCGCACGAACTGCGCGCGCCGCTCAATGCCATCAACGGCTACGCCCATTTGCTGGGCAGCGGCAAACTGGATGACGAAGCCACGCGTCACGCTGTCGAAACGATTCAACGTAGCGCGAAAGCTCAAGCCCGGTTGATCGAAGACCTGCTGGACACGTCGCGAATCATTACCGGCAAGCTGCGTTTGAACGCCATCCGCACTGATCTGCTTAAAGTCGTTGAAGCCGCCCTGGACACGGCGCGTCCGGCGGCAGAGGCGAAAGGCATCGCCATCAAAACATCATTCGACCCGGAGGCCGTACGGATCGTCGGCGACCCGGTGCGCCTGCAACAGGTCATCTGGAATCTGGTCTCGAACGCCGTCAAATTCACACCGAAGGGGGGACGCGTTGACGTGGCGCTGAACCGTGAGAATTCGCGCGTCGAAATTGTGGTCAGCGATACGGGCGAAGGCATCAAGCAGGAGTTTTTGCCATTCGTTTTCGACCGATTCCGCCAGGCAGATAGTTCCAGCCAGCGAACGCACGGCGGACTTGGGCTGGGATTGGCCATCGTCCGCCATCTGGTTGAAATGCACGGCGGCACTGTATCCGCGCATAGCGAAGGCGCAGGATTAGGCGCAACATTCAGCATTCTGTTGCCGATAAGGGCAGTCGTGCGGGAAACAGAGGTGGAAGCAAAAGAGTATTCGCAGGAAGAACAGGCGATTCAGGCCCAGGTGGATTTGCAAGGGGTGCGCGTGCTGGTGGTGGATGATGAAGCTGATGCGCGCGAAATGTTGACAACAGTGCTCAATCAATCCGGCGCGGAAGTCAGGGCTTGCGCCTCAGTGGAAGAAGCGATTGAAGAGTTGCCGCGATTCAAACCCCACGTGCTGATTTCCGACGTTGGAATGCCGCAAACCGACGGCTACTCACTACTCAAACAGGTGCGGGCGTTGGGAGCAGAGCGCGGCGGCAATGTCCCGGCTATCGCGCTGACGGCCTTCGCGCGCAGCGAAGATCGCAAGCGCGCCTTCGCCGCCGGATACCAAACGCACATCTCAAAACCTGTCGAACCTCTTGAACTAATTCTGACCGTTGCCAGCTTTACTAACCGGTTGGAGAAAGATCGGCCGTTGGTTTAATGCAAGGTTTGGGGTGGGTAAAATTGCCGGTGTGATTTAGGTTTGAGAAGTTGCTTAAATCAAAACCTGCACAGCCAAAAAGCTGCGGCTGCTTCCGTTGACCATCATTGGCTCACGCTTCCTTTTCGTCAGCTTCCTGAATCTTGATGTTGCGGCGACTGGATGCGCGGACAACTATAGTGCGTCGGGCTGGGACCAGGGCTTGATAGGCTTGCGGGTCGTGTTCGACGGCGGTCTGTTCATTCAGGTAATCGCGCAGCATCTCAAAGAAGCGATTAAACTCGCACTGCATCTGATCCATCTTTTCGCGCATGTTCAGAATGATCTCGACGCCGGCAAGATTGACGCCCAGATCACGCGTCAGATTGAGGACCAATTCCAGCCGCACCAAATCTTCATCGGTGTAAAGCCGGACGTTGCCGTCCGAGCGCGACGGTTTGAGCAAGCCTTCGCGTTCATACATTCGCAGCGTCTGCTGATGGACGCCGTAATGATCGGCGACCGCGCTGATCGTATACCCTTTGGCTCGACGCTTTTGATTCTCGCTTCTCAGCGCCATAGCATTACTCCTGGATTGAATTTCTTGAAACGTCTTTCGGCATCAATGGGATTTGTACGACTCTGATAGTGTAGCCTTCCGGCTCTTTTGCTCAACACCTGTTGGCATCACCGGAATTTGCTATTCCAATCCCAACTCAACTCGCGGATTTTCGGGATTGCGTTTGGCGAACTCACGCAACAAGTTCTTTGAGTCTTCGTCAACGATCTGCGGCAGGACGAGTTTCACCTCGACGTATTCGTCGCCGTGCGTATTGCCGCGCAGGCTGGGCGCGCCCTTCCCCTTCAAGCGAAAGATCTGTCCCGATTGTGTCCCCGGCGGGATGCGAAGCTGGGCCTTGCCACTGACAGTCGGCACTTCAATCTTTGCGCCCAGCGCAGCTTCGGGTAGCGTCACGGGAATCGTGCAGTGAATGTTGTCGCCTTTGCGCGTGAAAATCTTGTGCGGCGCAACATTGGTGACAATGAACAGATCGCCTGACGGCGAGCCTAATCGCCCTGCCTCGCCCTTTCCCGCCACGCGCACGCGCGACCCTGTATCCACCCCCGCCGGAATCCTTACCTTGACGGTTTCAAACTTTGGCACTGAGCCTTTTCCATGACAGACCGGACAGGGCTGACGACGCTTGCCAGTGCCATTGCAGTCCGGGCAACTCTGATCGAACCGCAGGAAGCCGCCACCTGCCGAAACTTTTCCCGTCCCCGCGCACGTGCCGCAAGTAACCTGTCCCGTTCCGGTATCACCCGTGCCGTTGCAGCGCGCGCAAGCTTCACTGCGCCGCACGTTGATGCTGGTGGTTAAACCGTTAATGGATTCTTCAAAACTGATTGAGAGCGGAATTTCGATGTCCACGCCGCGCTGCGGTTGCGGACGGGATTGCGCTGTGCGCGCTGAGCCACTGAATAGATCGCTGAAGATGTCACGGAAGCCGCCCCCGCCCGCGGCTTGTGACTCCGCACCTGCGCCGCCACCGGTAAAAACGCCGCTCCAATCGAAGTCAACTCCGCCGCCAGCTGCGCCTGCCCCTGCGCCACGCGCTGAAGCATCGCGAAGGTTCTCGCTGTAGCTGCCAAACTTGTCGTAGACCTCACGCTTTTT
>JBDSAM010000590.1:0-12870 GCA_039922135.1 Blastocatellia bacterium | reverse complement strand
AGCTTTAGCTCATTCGATTGATGAAGGATTAGTACAGCGTGAAATTGAACTCGACGTTGCCACGCACGCTGACGGCTTGGCCATTTTTGACGGCAGGCGAGAATCGCATTTTCTTCGCTGCTTCAATCGCGCTTTCGCTTAGCCCGTCCGGCAGGCCGCGCACGATTCTGATGTCGCTGATAGAGCCGTTGAGATTAAAGACCAGATTCAAAACGACCGTGCCGGTGATCTTGTTGGTGCGGGCGTCTTCGGTATATTTGGCTTTCTCTTTGTACAGGATATTGGGACGCAGGCTGGCAGACATTGGCTCAACGCTGCGACCGCCACCAATCCCCATATCGCCTCCGCCTGTATTGCCGCCACGCCCGGGGCCAGCGCCACCACCTTGGCCACCGCCAACACCTGTACCAGCACCCCTGCCAATGCCAGCGCCAGAACCTGGGCCGCTTGATGGCGGAGCCGGAATGCCGTTCGGATCACCAATTGGGCCTTTCATCGGAGGCATTGCTTTCGGGTCGCCATAAATCGTCGAAGCGACGACCAGCGTGGGATTCTTGATTTTCGGCGGATTCGGATCCGGCATAATGATTTGAGGTGTCAGGGCCATCTGCGGCGGGACGCCCTTGCTTGGTGGAGTCGGTTGCTCGCGCCCGCCACCACCACCGCCTGATGCCGGTTTCGGTTGCGACTTGCTGCCGCCAATCATCTTCTCTTTAGCCTTCGCCGATTCAGGAAGTTTGACGTCAATCTTGGAAGGGTCAAGCATCGTGACGTCAACAGGAATCTCTTGTACCTCTTCTGGCTGCACGCAGCGGCCAGGGAAGATCAAGCAATAGAGATTGTAGTTGGGGAAGAAGGCCAAAAACAGAAGCAGCACAACCACAGGCACCCAGTTAAAAAGCTCAAGCACTACTTTCGGAACTGCAAGTTTGCCCGTGGCGTGATTCACCAGCTTGTAAAGCAGAAAACCGCGCGCAGCATAACAAGCTGTCAGATAGGTCGCTGCGCCAATAAAGAACGCATTGATCAAAATGCCGTTCGGCTTTTTGAGAGAACCGATAATTTGACCAATAAAATAAAGCGTAATGTAGGCGACCAAGGCCAGCTCAGAACCTGCCAGCAGTGCATTGCGGCGGAAACGATTGGTGCCTTCGCCGCGCACAAACTCGCCGACAAACTGTTTTGGATTCTGGCGAAATTCGGTAAATGCCGCGCCGACTTCACGGCCAACGCGCGAGCTTAGCGACTCTTCCTGAAGCAAAAAATGATAATCGTCGGATGATTTGTGATCGCCTTTCTTACCACCGCTAAAAGCCTCGCCGATATTTTGCAGACCTGCGGTCAAACGCGACAGCAGCCCGGGGGCTTCGGGAAGAGCAAGGCTAAATCCCGATCCTGTCCCACCTGTTCCTCCTGAACCACTGGCAGAAGCACTGGAAATAATCCGTGGGGAAGGCGCGGTCTGAGCCTGCTCGTTGGGAGCTTTGGGCGCTTCCTGCGGTAGACGAAACGTTTGTGTTTGGCGGAAAGGCGCAGAGACTTTTTCCTGCACATTCGGCTCGGTTGTTGTGTTAGACCTTTGAAACGCAGAGAGCGGATCGGTTGTTTCTTTTGGAATTTGATTGACGATAGGAACTGGAATTTGATTGACGATAGGAACGACTTCTGCGAGCGGCGCTTCTATCGTTTCCGCAGCCGATACAGCAGCCAGCGGCTTGGTGCGCCGCATGTATTCTTCACTTGTAACAAGTTGCTCAGTATCGCTTGGACAATACTGAAACCCGTTCGGAAATTGTTGCTGACATTTCGGACAAATTTTCATTAGCAGCCTCACCTCTGATCGAAATACTAATCTTCGATCCGGTCAAAATCAAGATAGCCCTCGGACGATGCGTTTTGAACGTAGGTTGCAGTTATTCTTGCGCCACGGCGTTGTAAAACTCACTCGCTGACTGGGTTGGGGAATAACGATCAAACGCGCAAGACACGGAGATGTTCAGCTCATACAGATGGGGGAAGTGAAGGCGCTGAAAGCTAACTACCGGTTTCAATAATAACGAGCCTCATTACGGGCTTGATATTTTTTCTCAGAAAAGGAACTCAGATTCGAAGAGCATCGGCAAGTGCCAGAGCAATTTGTAGACGAACAGACGTGAGACCCGATAGCACTTGGCGATCCGAGTAATCTCTTCATAAACACGCAGTCCCTTTACGGCTTGCATGGCAATTTTTAGGCGAGTTATATTGTTGAGATCAGGCCGTCTGATGAATTTCGTTACGGTCAGTTCCTATTCTTTGGGGTTGGTCTTGCCACTTAACCTACATTAGACGAGGAACAAAAAATCAAAGAGCTTATCCGGGATATGAAACTTGCCATCAAACCACACTCCGGGCAGCGAAATTGCCGGAGCAATTAAAATGGAGACTGAAGCGGAATGATCATCCTTCACGCAGGGTTTCAGGAGAAACACCTGTTGCTATGGGGCGAAACTGCCCCTGCCGAACCGGAGACGAAGAGCAAAACTGCGCGTTCTGCCAAAAAAGCTGCGGACGCCAAACCGCCACGATTGATTTACGATGTGGGAGTTGAAGGCTTGCTGGCGGCGCTCGCCGAATTTCTTTCTGGACTGCAACTCGACAAAAGTGATTTTGAAGACGTCGCTGTCTGGCTTCCGACGGTGGAGGGTCAGGCGCTGGCTTCGAACGTGCTGATTGCCGGCCCCATCGAATCGAAATCGCTGCCGGTGCTCTCTCCGTGGCGGGTGACAGCGCTGCCGCTGGCGACGGTGGAAGCCATCGAACTGCTCAGCCTGTGCGTTGATAAACAGATGCTTTCGCCTGGCGTGGTCGTCGGTTGGGATTTGGCCTACTGGGCAGCAGCAATGAGGTTTGCCGGGGCGCTCACAGCGCGGCAGCAGTTTCTGCCTTCGGTCGTCAAAGAAGACGGCGGCTATCATGCGCGCTGGCAACCGGTTTTCATCGGGCAGGATGCCGAGCGATTTCAAAAGCTGGCGCGAGCGATGCCGCATATCTGCCGCGCAATGACTGCCGCACACGATGAAGAGCAGGCTCCACCTGATACTGCCGCCGCTTCCGTACTGTCGGATTTCGTCGCCGTAATTGTGGATCACCTGGCGCGCGTGGATCGAGAGCGGGAACAAAAAGCCAAACGCTCCTCAAGCAATCTGGGCGACACGCTGCACGATCATTGGCTGCAAGCGCTGCCAACAATGAAGAGCGAGCTTTCGGGCAAGGAGTCCGAGCTTGAACAGCTTGCGGCGCAAGGCCGCGACTGGAGGCGTCCGATTGAGATCACGACTTCGACCGCCTTTCGGCTCAGCTTTCGCTTGGAAGAGCCGGAGGAATCGAAGGAAGAACTCGCCCCATCCCCTCGTCGCCCCATCCCCGCTTCCCAGAATGGCTGGCACGTCCGTTACCTGCTGCAAGCCACTGACGATCCGAGCTTGCTGATTCCCGTCGCCGACGCCTGGAACGCGAAAGGCAAACAGGCTGCGATTTTGAAACGGCCCAATTTCAATGCCCGTGAATATCTGCTCTCCTCGCTGGGCCAAGCCGCCAGCGTCAGCCCATTTATCGAACAAAGCCTGAAGTCCGCCGCGCCCGCCGGTTATGACCTCGACGCGGCTGGCGCTTTCGAGTTTTTGCAGGAAAAAGCCTGGCTGCTGGAACAATCGGGCTTCAACGTCATGCTGCCTGCGTGGTGGACGCGCAAAGGCACGAAGCTGCGGCTGACCGCGCGCGCCAATGTCAAAAGCCCGAAGTTTCAGGGCGGCGGCGGATTGTCGCTCAACGAAATCATCAAGTTCGATTATCAGGTGGCGCTCGGCGATGAAGTTCTCTCGCTCAAGGAACTGGAAGCACTAGCCAAGCTGAAAATGCCGCTTATCAAAATTCGCGGGCAGTGGGTGCAGCTTTCCGCCGAAGAGATTCAAACCGCCATCGAATTCTGGAAAAAGAAAGCTACCGGCAAAGCCACGGTGCGCGAACTGGTGCATATGTCGCTTGGCGCGGGCAAGGCGGTCAAAGGCATCGCGTTCGACGGCGTCAGCGCCGACGGTTGGATCGGCGATATGCTGGCGCGGCTCGACGGGCGGCTGGCCTTCCGCGAATTGGAGCCGATGGAAAAGTTCAACGGTACGCTACGCCCTTATCAAACGCGCGGCTATTCCTGGCTGGGCTTTTTGCGCGAAATCGGTTTCGGCGCTTGTCTGGCCGACGATATGGGATTGGGCAAAACGGTTCAGACGCTGGCATTGATTCAACGCGACTGGCAGGCAAGCGATGCCAAAAACAGGCGTCCTGTTTTGCTGGTCTGCCCGATGTCGGTGATGGGCAACTGGCAAAAAGAAGCGGCTCGCTTCACGCCCGACCTGCCGGTGATGATTCATCACGGCCTGACGAGGGCGAAAGGTGCGGCGTTCAAAAAAGAAGCCGCCAAAAATGCGCTGGTCGTTTCCAGCTACGCCTTGCTGCATCGCGATCTGGCCATTCTGGATGGCGTCAACTGGCAAGGCGTGATTCTGGACGAAGCACAGAACATCAAGAACGCCGAAACCAAACAATCGAAAGCTGCGCGCTCAATCAAATCCGATTACCGCATTGCGCTGACCGGCACGCCAGTCGAAAACAATGTCGGCGATCTGTGGTCCATCATGGAGTTTCTAAATCCGGGCTTTCTGGGAAATCAAGCCGAATTTAAGCGCAACTTCTTCCTTCCAATTCAAACCCAGCGCGACCCGCAAGCGACCGCGCAACTGAAACGCCTGACCACGCCGTTCGTCCTGCGCAGGCTTAAGACCGACAAGGCGATCATCAACGATTTGCCCGACAAGATGGAGATGAAGGTTTTCTGCAACCTGACCAAAGAACAGGCTTCGCTGTACGCCGCTGTCGCCGAAGACGCAGGCAAGTCGCTGGAAGAAGCCGACGGCATGCAACGCCGCGGATTGGTGCTGGCCACGCTGATAAAGCTGAAACAAGTCTGCAACCATCCGACGCAGTTCCTGAAAGACAATTCAAAAATTCCAGGTCGTTCCGGCAAGCTGGCGCGGTTGACCGAAATGCTTGAAGAAGTCTTGTCCGCGGGCGAACGCGCTCTGGTCTTCACGCAGTTCACTGAAATGGGCGAAATCATCCAACGCCATCTGCAGGAGAACTTCGGCCAGGAAGTCTTGTTCCTGCACGGCGGCGTGACGAAAAAGAACCGCGACCGGATGGTCGAACGCTTTCAAAAAGATATTTCCGGTTCGCCGCCGATCTTCCTGCTGTCGCTGAAAGCAGGCGGCACGGGATTGAATCTGACGGCGGCCAATCACGTTTTCCACTTCGACCGATGGTGGAACCCGGCGGTCGAAAACCAGGCGACCGACCGCGCCTTCCGCATCGGCCAGCAGCGCAACGTGCAGGTTCACAAATTCTTGTGCGCCGGAACGTTGGAAGAAAAGATTGACGAAATGATCGAACGCAAAAGCGAAATCGCTTCCAGCATCGTCGGCACCGGCGAAGGCTGGCTGACGGAGCTTTCGACCAAGGAACTGAAAAACCTCTTCGCGCTCCGGGCCGATGCGGTTGGGGAATGACAACAACAGGAGAGTCCAATGGGCAGATATGGTCGTTATGGCGATGACGATGACAGATATGGTTACGGCTACTACAGGAAGAAGATCAAAGCCACGGGCGGCATCAAGGCGCAATCCAAGCGCGGCTCGTTTGGTGAAACGTGGTGGGGAAAACGATGGGTCGGCACGCTGGAAAGCTTTGACATTGGCGAGCGGCTGACTCGCGGGCGTTCGTATGCGCGCAGTGGGCAGGTGCTTTCAATTGACATTGCCAAAGGCGAGATCAAATCAAAAGTGCAAGGCTCGTTTCCGCAACCCTACAAGATCACGATCAAACTGAAAGAAATTGATTCCGCCGGTTGGCGAAAATTGACCAAAGCATTGGCCAGCCAGGCCATCTTTGCGGCCAAGCTGATGGCTGGCGAAATGCCGCAGGAGATCGAACAAGCATTCAAGGACAACAGCCTCTCCCTGTTCCCTGAGAAACTGCGCGATCTGGAAACCGACTGTTCTTGCCCGGATTGGTCGAATCCCTGCAAACACATCGCGGCGGTCTATTACCTGATTGGCGAAGAGTTTGACCGCGATCCGTTCCTGCTTTTCAAACTGCGCGGGTTGAGTCGTGAAGAACTGATCGAAGCTGTAGGAAAAGCTGGTGGAGCAGCGGTACAGGCTGCCGAGCCTATACCCGAAATCCTCTTGCCGCCGGAACCGCTCGCCGTTGACGCGGCCAGCTTCTGGCAAGGCGGCGCATTGCCGGAAAACCTTTTCGGCGAAGTCAGAACGCCGCCGGTCAATGCGGCGCTGCCGAAACGCCTGGGCAACTTTCCATTCTGGCGCGGCGAAGAGAACTTTTCCGATGCGATGAACAAACTATACGAGCGGGCTTCAGCGAAAGGGCTGGAGGTATTTTGAGGTTGAAATGGCTTTGCGGATTCGTGTCGCAACGATTGAGGATGTTCCGGCGCTCGAACGCCTGATCGAAGAATCCGTTCGCGCGCTCAGCGTGAATTATTACTCAGCGCAGCAGATCGAAAGTTCAACCATTCACCTCTTCGGCGTGGATACGCAACTGATCGTGGACGGAACCTACTTTGTCGTTGAAGCCGATGGCCAGCTTGCGGGCTGCGGCGGGTGGAGCAAACGAAAAACCCTGTACGGCGGCGATAAAGTGAAAACCGAAGAAGACAATTTGCTCGATCCGAAAACCGAGCCGTCTCGAATTCGCGCCTTCTTCGTCCATCCGAACTTCGCGCGGCGCGGCATTGGCAGGTTATTGCTCGCCACCTGCGAAAAAGCCGCTAGGCAGGCAGGCTTTACTGCACTGGAACTCGCGGCGACGTTACCGGGCGAGCCGCTGTATGCGGCGTGCGGCTTTCAAGTCATCGAACGAATCGAAGCAACACTGCCCGATGGAATTTCTCTTCCCATCACTCGAATGGGCAAAGGCATCGCTTCGATTGAGTGCGCATAAGAATCTATCCCCTCTATCAAATGCCAATTCAACACGACAGTGAGTTTTTACCGCGATCAGTATAGAAGCTAGTTGATCAGTGCTTGATAGACCATGACTGGGAATTTGCTGGCGATGTCGGTGCGGTTGGGAAGCTGCTGGATCATCAGCACCAACGTCAGGCGCGCTTGGGGATCAACACGATAAGTGGTCCCGTACGCTCCGCCCCAGCCATAGGCTCCGACACCGTCCATGCCATTGGCCCCGTAACGGTCCGTCGTCTGAAATCCATAACCAAACCCAAGGCCTGTCTGTGAATGTAGCATCCCGGATTGGTTGGTCTGCATCAGCATGACCGTGCGAGGCGCCATGATGCGCACTCCATCGAGAATCCCGCCATTGCGCGTCATTTCCAGAAAGCGCGCGTAATCCCGCGCCGTCGAGAGCAATCCCGCGCCACCTGCAAAACTCTTACGCGGCCCGTCCACATAATGTCCTTGACCCTTGGCTCCTTCGGGCGCGCGCACGGCCAGACCATCATTCCCGCTGCCGTACAATGTCGCCAACCGATCACGTTCGGTCGGCGGCAAGAAAAACTGCGTGTCTTTCATTCCCAGCGGTTGCGTAATGTGTTCACGAATGAACTGATCCAGGGGTATTCCAGAAGCCTTTTCGACCACGACGCCCAGAATGTCAGTGTTGTAGCCATAGACAAAGGATTCGCCAGGCTGCGCTACGAAGGGCAGCGTGCCCAGCCGTTCCATAGTCACCCCCACGGGTTCGTCTTTGTCCGCCGTGTACCAGCCAAAACCGGCGGCTGGGCCCAGGCCTTGGGCGCTGTATAAAGCCGAGACTGTGGGTTGTGTGCCGTAAGAAATGCCCGCCGTATGTGTTAACAAATCGCGAATCGTGATCTGGCGTTTAGCCGAAACAAGCTCGACACCGCTATCTTTTTTGACGGCGACCTTTGTTTGACTGAACGTCGGAATGAAGCGGCCCACGGGATCATCAAGGCTGAGTTTGCCTTCTTCCATGAGAATCAGAATGGCCGCGCTGGTGATCGCCTTGGTCTGTGAAGCGATTCGAAAGATGGTGTCTGGGGTCATTTTGCGGCTAGATTCCTTATCGGACCAGCCCAGGGCCCGTTCGTACACGGGGCGTCCGTCCTGGAGGACAAGAGCGACAATGCCGACGAGTTGGTTTTTATCGATATATTCCTGGAGAACACGATCGAGACGCGCAAGGCGCTTTGAATCCAGTGCCACGCCTGTGTGCGGGGCTGTGTGCGCGGACGGTTTCGCCTGAGAAAGCGCAAGGCCATTGCATAGGACAAGGGTGAGCAATAATAACAACAGTCTTTTTGGCATAGGGACCTCCGAAAATCGTGATTGGGAATGGAGATAACACAACAGCGCCCGGGCAGGATGCGTGCCGAGGGCCACGCAAGCAAGGCGAAACGGGTGGCGCAGCATCAATGCGTATCGGCGCTATCAACATAACAAATGTGGAACTCGGCAAAAAGCTGGAAAACACATGGTCGTTGAACAACTGCCGGTATCATCGCGCCAGAGGAGCGATGATACCGGCAGCGCATCGTTATTCTTTGCGCATCCTTTGGCTTTTTAGACCGTCAGCTTCCACGGTTTGCGATATTCGCGCGACAGATATTTGGCCGCCGCCGGATCACTTTCGATCTTTTCTGTCTTGGCATTCCAGACAACCCGCCTGCCCGAACGCAACGCTACATTGCCGAGCAAACACGTCGAGGTCGAACGATGGCCGATTTCGATGTCCGAAGTCGGCAGTTGCCGCGACTTGATGCAATCCAGGAAGTTGCGGGCGTGAACCTGGCCTTGATTGTTTTTGTTTTCCGCCTTGATGACTTCGGGCTTCTTTCCCTTTTCCACCTTCTCTGGCGTGATCTCGAAGTAGTTTCGATTGATGTACAAGGTCGCGTCAGTGCCGTGGAACGAAATGCCGTAGCCATTCCCGGCAATCTGCTGCCCGTTGCATTCGCGGTTTTCGTAGGTGCAGATGAAGCCCCCATGCTGGGGTGAAAGATATTCGTATGTGACCTGCAGCGTGTCCGGCGTTTCGCGATTGTCCTTCAGCGCATACTTGCCGCCCATCGCTGTCACTGCCAACGGCGCATCCACGCCCATCACCATCTGCACGATGTCCAGGTGATGCACGCCCCAATCGGTCATCATTCCGCCAGCGTAATCCCAAAACCAGCGGAAGCTGGAATAACGATCAGGGTGCACGCCCCAGCGGTTCAGGTTGAACGGGCGCATCGGCGCAGGCCCCAGCCACATATCCCAATCCAAACCTTCAGGCGGAGCGCTGTCTGGCGGATTGCCGATGCCATCGGGCGCGGCGTTGCCAAAATTCCACGAGCGAACGAAGGAGACTTTGCCAATCTGGCCGCTGCTGATGATTTCTTTGGCTCGTTTGTAATGGTCGCCGGAGTGCTGCTGTGTGCCGACCTGCACGATGCGATTGTATTTGCGCGCGGCCTCGACCATCTTGCGACCTTCGGCAATCGTGACTGAGATTGGCTTCTCGACATAAACATCTTTGCCCGCCTGACAGGCCATCACGGCTTGCAGCGCATGCCAGTGGTCCGGCGAACCGATGATCACCGCGTCAACGTCCTTGTTGTCTAGCACCTGGCGAAAATCCTTGTAGGTTTTGACGCCTTCGAGCTTGCCATCTTTGATTGCCAGATCAAGATGCGGCGCATAGACATCACACACGCCCACAATCTGCACGTCCGGGTTGCGGGCAATCGTCTTCATATCGCCGCGCCCTTGCCGTCCCGCGCCGATCAGCGCCACGCGAATGCGGTCGTTTGCGCCCAGCACGTTGCTGCCAAGTGCAGTGCTGGATGAGCCAGCCAGCACTGCGCCAGCGGCGATTCCTGTTTTGATGAAATCTCTGCGTTGAATCATGTCGCTCCTGGTTACGGTTCACCTGTTGGGGGGTGATGGTTTTTTTAAGGAAGCCGGTCATACTCTTCCGGCTCGACTTTGGCCACTTTCTGCATTGCCTGTTCAAACTTCTCTCGACTTCCGCGCTTGGCTCGCTCTTCCAAATACTCCTCGGTCATCAGCGCGGAAAGTTTTTCGGCCAATGCCAAAGTAATTAACTGATTGATGGAAACGTTCTCTTTTTGCGCCAGCGCGGTTGCCTGTTTCAGCAACGATTCCGGCAAACTCAAACTGATTGCACTCATGGCAGTTCTCCTATTTCCTGTAGAAACTCCTGCGCAGTTAGCACTCGAATGCCGAACTACTCAACGCCGCGAAAATCCCGCTTGTTGTATGTCACGATCGTATCGCAACCAGCGGCGACGGCCAGTTCCAAAACCATCTCGTCTTTTGGATCATTCAGAAATGGCCGCCAAAGATAGTGAATCTTTCTGCGGTGCGCCACCAAACAAACGTAATCAATCACATCATCAACTTCATTCGTAGTCAGCGCAATCCTGCCCAGCAGGCGCTTCGCGACATCCTCGTACTCGAGAACCAACGGAACGGAAAGGTTGATCTCAAACTTATTGCTTCCCAGCAAGGTCAGCAGT
Source organism: Blastocatellia bacterium (assembly GCA_039922135.1). Classification (GTDB taxonomy): domain Bacteria; phylum Acidobacteriota; class Blastocatellia; order RBC074; family RBC074; genus RBC074. Next base: position 2,255 of record JBDSAM010000590.1, on the reverse strand, counting down.
TTATACGACGCCCCGTATTGCGACATCAACGCCGCAATCAGAACATTCGTATCAATGACGACTTGACGTTTACCCAAGTACAGCCTCTCTCGTCATTCCTTTGTGATTGTCTCGTCCAAATTCAGCAGCACGCGCGCGACTGCCGTCCACGCAGCCACATCTTCCATTCGCGCGCCTTTGGGTAAAGCAAACGATTTGTCGGGATTGTTCATCGCCAGATTCCAAGCGTTCAGTTCACCCGTCAGTAATCGCTCGCGCTGACGGTTAAGTAAGCTGAGCAATTCAGTTTGCTCTGCTTCTGTTGGCTTTCTAGCCAACACGCGGCGAAAGGCATACGCCATCCGTTGCCTGTCATTTGCGCCTCCTTCGGTGAAAGCTTTCAGCGCCAATGCGCGCGCGGCTTCAACAAACAGCGTTTCGTTGAGCGTGGTCAATGCTTGCAGTGGCGTGTTTGATCGCGAACGGCGAACGCAGGCAACGTCGCCCGTTGGTGCATCGAAAGTTTGCAACGCCGGATTGGGAACGGAGCGATAACGGAAGGTGTAAATCGCGCGGCGATACCGATTGTCGCCTTTCTCTTCGTTCCAGATTTTGGTGCCAAAACTTACCGGCGGCAAGAATAGGAATTCGGGCGTAGGAGGGAAGACGCTTGGCCCGCCGACCTTCGCGCTCAGCAGTCCGCTCGCCGCCAGCGTCACATCGCGCACCAGTTCGGCATCCACACGCAGCCGCGCGGCGCGGGCTAACAGGCGATTCTCTGGATCGCGCGCCAATAATTCTGGTGTCACCGCCGATGACTGGCGATAGGTCGCCGAGTTGACGATCAACCGGTGAATGTTCTTCTGGCTCCACGCTGGCGGTACTGTACTACGAGCGGTAGCGAACTGGTCGCCGTGTAAGAGTCGCTCCCCGGAGCCAACCAGGTCGCTACCGCTCCGCCCATCCATCAACTCCACCGCCAGCCAATCCAATAGCTCACGGTGTGACGGTGGATCACTTTGCATGCCGAAATCTTCCGGTGTTGCGACTAAACCGGTACCGAAATACGTTTGCCAAATACGATTGACGGCGGATCGCGCAGTCGTCGGCGATTCGCGATCTGCCAGCCAGCGGGCAAACGCCAGCCGATCCGGTTTCGCGCCAGCAGACAGCGGATGCAGGAAGGAAGGCACGCCCGGCGTCACTGTCCGATCCGGCCTCAGAAAATCTCCGCGTTTAAGCAAGTGGCTGGCGCGCATTTCCGCGCGTTCATCCAGCACCAGTTGCGTCGAACCTTCTGGATATTGCGCCCACAACCGGTCAATTTCTGAGTTGGCATAGCGCCATTCCGCAACTGTTGTACGCCAGTAATGGAAGACGACTTGCTGCTGCGCAGGGCTGCGGCGTTCGCCCGGGAGCGAAAGAATCTCTTGCACATCCGCCGGCAGTGGATCGGCACTCGCATCAGGCGCTGTTGTCAATGACAGCCGCATACGGCCAAGCTGGTTCTGTTGTTGGTCGTTGTTGTTCCATCCGCCGTGCTTCTGGCTCAGGTAAAAGTTCAGGATGATGCCGCCTGCATCAGTAATTGGCGCAATTGGCTGCGCCAGCGTAAAGACGGCCTTGCGCGGCTGATTGCGCAGGGTAGTGCCTGTATCAATTGTCCACGCCGTTTCCTCCTTGCCATCCACAGCGAAATCAATGGGGCCAACCACGCGGTGCTTGCCGCTTTTGTCATTGAAGATTGCATCCAGGTCACGTTCGGGCAGGGAAATGTCTGCGGTGGCTTTGGCGATCTTCAGTTTGGTTATCTTCTTCGGATCGCTGGCCGGAGCGGAAGTCACTTCAAATTCGGTCAACGCGCAGGAGCCTTTGCTGGAACGCCCAGGGCCATTGCGCGGCAGGTTCGGATCGGTCATCAGTTCCAGCCGGAATGCTGTGATGTTGCGCACATCGGTCTTCAAGACCATCTTCACGCGGTGCTGCGCGGGCGCATAACCGTCCGCCAGAAACGAACCGTCCGGCTGAGGCAGGTAACGCTGCCCACCGGTTGAAATGTCATCCACCTGCGGCTGAATGACCGTCCAGGGAATTTGATTCTGCTTCGCAGACACTTCCCACGCCGCCATTCGCTCGCGCCAATCAGGCGTGCGATGCTGCAAGTCGGTCTCGATTTCTTGAACGCTGCGGAAAACCTCCGCGCGTTTCATCTGTTCTTCGGGCGTGTAGACGGCAATGTTGGCTTCGTGCGAATTATTCAGGAAGGCAAACATACC
>JBDSAM010000589.1:0-4730 GCA_039922135.1 Blastocatellia bacterium | reverse complement strand
GTGTGCCTTCGTGGGAGAGTTTTTCTTGAATGCTGTATGTCCCGTTTTATTTTGCTGACCAGCTTACATTGTCACCAGCGGCAGATTGGCTTTGCTGAGTTGATCGTTGAGCGACTTCACGTCCTTGCTCTTCAGTTCCTCCCAGCGGCCAAACACCTCGTTCAAATTGCGCTGCAACGTGGATGTCGCCGCGACGGTTTGCGTGGTCGGAGGCATATCGGTGGAATCTATCAGATTCATCACCGCGAACAATTCACCGGCAATGCTGGACAGGCTGGGAGTGCCGCCACCGCCACCGCCACGACCGCCACCTCCGCCGAAACGGCCTCCGCCGCCCGCGCCTTCAATCGCACCGGCTTTTTGGTCGAGTGCTGCAATCGCGTCAGAGATTGCGCCTTGTCCGGCTTTGTCTTTGAGCGATTTTAATTGCTCGCGAAGCTTGCGAACCTGGCTTTGCGTGGCGCGTGCGCGCGAGATGCCGTCGTAACAACGCATCGCGACATCTTGGATTTGGGCAAGGCCGCTTTGTGGCGTGGTTACGCGAGGGTCCATCTTGACAGTTAGCGATTCGGTGAAGCTTTTGCCATCCACGGTCAGACGGATTTGGTATTCACCGGGAGTGACCAAGGGGCCGTCGGGTTGCGGCGGCGTGTCGCCCAAAATCGCCGTCATCGGGTACGAACGCGGGAAGCCTTCGGGCGGCGTGTAGCGCAAATCCCAAGTCCAGCGCTGCAGCCCTGTTTTATTTGAAAGCACGCGCGCGGGGCGAAACCAGTATTCGGGATAGGCTTGGGTTTTCGGATCAATCACGTCGGGTTTGTCTGAACTGGAATAACGGCGAATGACGCGGCCCTGTTTGGTCAGGATTTCCAGCGTCACTTCTTTGGCGTCGCTCTTCAGCCAGTAGTTCAGAATTGCGCCATCGGGCGGATTCTGGCCCATAGGCTCTTCGGGCGGGATGGGCGTGTCCGTGTTGTTGCTGCGGCGGACGCGAATGGCGGTTTGCGGTTTGAACAAATGCGCGCTGGCGCTGGCGATGTTGCTGTTGATCTGCCTCAGCGGCGTGATGTCATCCAGAATCCAGAAGCTGCGTCCGTGCGTGCCGACGACGATGTCGTCGTCTTTGACGACCAGATCGCGAATGGAACTGGCGGGCATGTTCAATCGCAACGATTGCCAATTTTCGCCATCATCCAAGGAAACATAGACGGCAGCTTCAGTGCCCGCGAACAGCAGGCCTTTGCGCTGCGGGTCTTCGCGCACGGCGTTGACGATGGTGCCGTCAGGAATCCCTTTCGTGATGTGCTTCCACGTTTTGCCGCCGTCGTGTGTGCGGTACATGTGCGGGCGCAGGTCATCCAGCCGCAGCGTATTGATCGCGGCATAGGCGGTGTCGTTGTCGAAATGGCCTGCGTCCATCAGTGAAACTTTCGCCCACGACTTCAGACCGGGCGGCGTGATGTTCGACCAGTTCTTGCCGCCGTCGCGCGTGATATGGATCAAGCCATCGTCCGTGCCGACCCAGATGGTATTGATGTCTTTGTTGGAAGGCGCAATCGTATAAATCACGCCGCGTCGCGGCATCGTGGCCATGTCGGCTGTGCGATAGACGCCAATGTTTTCGGGCACGTCCCATTTTTCACGGCTCAGATCAGGGCTGATAACTTCCCAACTGTTTCCGCCGGTCGAGGTTTTGAATAGCACGTTGCCTGCGTAATAGAGCGTCTTTTGATCCACAGGCGAAAAGATGACCGGCGCAGTACGCAGGAAGCGGTACTTGCCGCGCGCGACTTCGGGCGCAATGTGCTGCGTCTGGCCGGTCTTCCAATCGTACTTGGTGATTTTGCCGCCGTAGGTGATGTCTGGGTTGAGCGGATCGGGCGCGACGTAGCCGTACTCTTCGACGCCGACCGTGCGCCAATCGCGCCAGGTGATTGCGCCGTAATCTCCGCGACTGGCAACGGCGGCTGAACCGCTTTCCTGCTGCCCGCCATAGACCCAGTACGGCCAGCGGTTGTCCGTAATGACGTGATAGAACTGCGCCGTCGCCTGGTTGTACCAACTGCTCCAGGTTTCGCCGCCGTTGACGGTAATCACCGCGCCCTGATCGGCAGCGAAAAGCATAATGTCCGGATTGTCAGGATTGATCCAGATGCGGTGGTAATCGTCGCCGCCAGGCGCGCCCTTAAAGCCGGCAAAGTTCTTGCCGCCGTCAGTAGATTTGTACGATCCCGTGTTGGCCACGAAGATGACTTCAGGGTTTTGGGGGTGAACTCTGACTTCGGCAAAATCCGAACCGCGTCCCCAGGTGCGCGCATCGTTGCTGGTGCGCCTCCAGTTTTCGCCAGCGTCATCGCTGCGATAGATGCCTGCTTGTTGTGCGTTGGCGTCAACGGTTGCGTAAAGGATGCTTGGGTTGCTGTAGGCAATGCCGATGCCGATGCGTCCCAAGCCTTGTTCGATTGTCGGCAAGCCTTTGGTCAACTGTTTCCAAGTCGTGCCGCCGTCGGTGGATTTGAACAATCCGCTGTTCGGCCCCTGCCACTGGCCGTTTTCCCAAGGGCCTTGGCGTCCGGCCCACAAATCTGCGTACAGGATTTGCGGATTGGCCGGATCGAACTCGACTTGAATCGCGCCAGTGTTTTCGTCTTTGTATAAAACGCGCTGCCAGGTCTGGCCGCCATCGGTTGAACGATACACGCCGCGTTCTGTGTTCGGGCCGTAAGGGTGCCCCAGCGCAGCGACAAAGACGCGGTTCGGATTGTTGGGATCAACCACGATGCCGCCGATCTGCTGCGCACCACGCAATCCCATATTTTTCCAGGTCTTCCCGCCGTCGGTGGATTTATAAATGCCATCGCCGGTTGACAGGTCGGGCCGCTGCAAGCCTTCGCCGCTGCCAACGTAGATAATGTTCGGGTTGGATTGCGCCACGGCGATGTCGCCGACTGATCCCGTCGGAGCTTCGTCAAAGATCGGCTTCCACGTCCGTCCGGCATCCGTCGTTTTCCACACCCCGCCATTATTGACGCCAATAAAAAAGACATTCGGCTGGCCGGGAACGCCCACCGCACCTACTGTCCGGCCACCACGAAACGGGCCGATGCAGCGCCAGCGCATACTTTGCCATAGCGTAGGGGAAAGATTGCCGATGGAAGATGGTTGAGCCGACGACAGTGACGGGCTGCCCGCCAATGTCAGGGAAATGCAAATAAGGGCAAGAATGCCGCGAATGGGTTTCATCGTTTGACCTCCGGTTGAATCGGACAATGTGCGAGTTTTCAGTTTTTTGTTTGATGTGCAAAGGCACCTGTCATTTGGCGCGTGGGTTTCGGAGAAAGTAAAACCGGCCATCTTCGGCGCCGCCCAGAAAATCAGGAATGCCGTCACCGTCGAAATCCATCACGGTCGGGCTGACATCGTGGCCTTCGATATTCCTGTGGGCGAGCGTCCCGGCGTTTTTCATCACCCAATGACCACCTTTCTGTTCCACCTGCTGCAGGAAATCCGCGTTGGCCGAATTGAGCAGAAAATCCAGTTTGCCGTCGCCGTTCCAATCCGTGATGGCAAGTTTGCGGCGTCCGCTTTTGCCCGCTATTCCGGCATTCAACTGCAAGGGCTTGCCGCTTTCATCCACAAACGCCCGCCGGGGTGCTTTCAGGACGAGTTTGCCGTTTTGCCGTGCCCGCTCGAAAAAGGCCAGATAGCCTTCCTGATCAAGCATCACCAAATCCATCAACCCATCCTGATTCAAGTCTGCAAGGCCCGGCGTCGTACGCCATTGCGTTAATAGCGCCTTGCCTTCAGGACGCAACCAGCCCCAGGCCAGATGTGGTTGCGCGCCCTGCCATTCGACTTCAATCGGTTGCGGCGCGGCCAGTCGTGGCGATTTCCGCGTGCCGATGTTTTTCAGCCACTCAACCCGGCCGAGAATGGAATTGAAGACGATGTCCGGTAACCCGTCCGCGTCCCAGTCGGCGACGTTGAACGTGGTGTAGCCCCATTTGGCTTCGGCGGGTCCCTGGATGCTGCCGTTCGGCCCGGCCATTACGCGAAAGGGCTTGCCATTGACGGTCAGTCGCTTCGGCGCAGCCCATTTGGGAGCGGCGATGCGTGGACCACTCAGGTTTTCAAAAAATTCGATGTACCCGGCAGTGTTTCCGCTGATGATGTCCGTATCCCCATCGCCATCCCAATCCACGCCAACGGGCGTCGCCAGCGCGCCGCATTTCAAGTTGTCGGCTTCCTGCTGGAAATACTTTGGCTGGGCAAAAATCGGTGAATTGTCTTTGTGCCGTTTGCCTGTGTTTTCGACGAAGGCCACGCGGCCATCCTCGTCGCCGACGATCAGATCGAAATCGCCGTCTTTGTCCCAGTCAAAAGCCACCGGAACAATCATCTGCAAATCCATCGTCAGCGGCACGCCTGCGGCGTCTTTCAATCGGCGGCCTGCGGCATAACGCGGTGCGGTGCGGGAACCGATATTTTCAAAATAGGTGAAGCCATCCAAAAACTCTCCGCAAAGCAAATCAAGATCGCCGTCGCCATCGAAGTCTTCAAAATTGGGCGAAGGACAGCCAAACACATCAATCGGTTTACCGTCGGCTTCCAGTTTCACTGGCTGTGCATAGCTTGGCGCTGCGTTCGTGCCGGTGTTGCGATGCAGCAGTACAAAGCCGTGCAGTGGGCCGTTCTGCCATTCGCCCCTTTCGTTCCAGGCATCGTCCCAG
>JBDSAM010000588.1:0-5787 GCA_039922135.1 Blastocatellia bacterium | reverse complement strand
ATTACGGTCGGGGTACTGGCTCTGCAATACCAGCACGGCTTCATCCGCCGTCAGAAAGACCTGATAACCGTGGCCGCGCGCGATGAATTTGACCTCCGTATCAGCCTGGCCCTGATTTGCTTCAAAGCTCATCGGCAATCGCTCATAAGCCTGCTTCATATTTTCCTGCGGGTTTTCCCGCTGGTCGTTTTGAAGGCTCGGCCCGCTGAAACTTTGTGGTGTCTTGGAAGTTTGCGCTGCTTTGAAAGCCGCGCGGACGGACGCACCACGTCCGAAGAACAGTCCCGCCAAAAGAAGGACAAGCATGCCGGTAACGAAACCGGCGCTGATGAATCCAAGGAAATTTCTTTTCGTAAATAACAAGTGCGAATCCTCCAATGGAAGTTGATGATAGAAATCAGACAATGCCCAGCTTGGGGCGACAATTCAGTGTCGAGTCAGCAGTTAAGTTCGGGGAATTAATGAGGCTCGGTGAAATATAGGGAAATTTGAAATAGAGCTTCAGAATTAGAAGGCATGTCACAAGATGGCGAGGCAGCCGGTTTGTGTTGCCTGAACAATTACCAGCAGGCCAGCAAAAACAATAATTGTGAGTTTTGACCTGCCAGCAGAGCGCGGCCATTTTAGGGACTGGTATCAGGCAAGACAAGTTCAAAAATTGGCCAGCAAATGGTCAGCACAATCAAGCCGTCAGTGTTAACTACGTTAACGCCCGTCGGTTGACCAATGCGGAACGTCTTTCGCCGGCTTGAAGAAGTGAATGACCTTGTAGGTTGCGCCGACCTTTATCAAATCAGGGTTGATGCCATTGCGAGGTTCGGAAGTGATGATCACCGCCTGTCCATCGGCACGCTTGATGGTCAGGGCGCCATTCCAGGCAATTTTGGCGTCAATAGCTTTGCGTGCGGTATGGCGAGAGTTGAGTGCGGGCGCGACCTTCAGATTACCAAGGCCAAATCCATCCACCATCTGCTGTGCGCCGCGCCGGGAAGCGGCGGCATCCCCGTGATCCCAGATAATGGCGACGCCGGGCATGGCTGGAACCTTATTCGGCGCAACCAGGCCACGGACGATGCTCCAGGCAAAATGCATCATATAAGCACGCTCCGGCGGGCGGAGCGTGCTGGTAATGCGTAGGCCTGCACCCGCCGCGCGGAGCGCAGCCAGAAACAGGTTGACGTTGTTTCCGAAGGTGGGTTCAAGATCGCTGACGCTGGTGCTGCCAGGAAACCGTTGCACCCAGATTGCGCCGCTTAACTCTCCAGCCGTAGCGCCCATAATATCGAAGCTAAATGGCTTGGGCCCGTGAAGTGCGCGGATGATCTTTTCGCGCAAGGCAGGATTGCCTAGATCGCGTGCCGCGTTGATTCCAAGGAAGGCTTTACCGGCGCGCGTCCGGGAATCCACCATCAACCTTGCCATTCCAATCAACACTGTTTGCCGCAACAAACGGCGCTGCTGGCTGGCCAGCGACAGTCGAGCGGCCTTTAACTCTGCTTTTGAATAAGGCATGGATTCGGGCGCGATGGCCTTCAGATATTTCGTCGCGGCATTGTCAGCTATCGCTTCGGCTAGGCGCGCCAGCGGCAACTGACAGGCTTTCATCAATTCAATGTACGCCTGCATCTGTTTGAACGTCGCGCGCGCATTCGCATCAAAGACGCCTTTCATCAGGTCGCTGACAAACTTCGGAAAGGCCAGTTGATTCAGGAATTCCGCCGCCAATCCGTCGTCCTGCAAGGTCTGGATTGCTTCGTCTGCATCGAAATTGCGCTGCTGGGAAAGCGCTTCGGCATAAGCGTCAGTCAACTGCTGACTGACTGCGAGTTGTGCTTCGGCTGAAAGTTTGCTGAATCCAGGCGCCGCGAATAGCGCGCGTTCGACCTGTGTTTTGGAAACAGCATTGGTTTCTTTTCGACTATTCATGGATGATACCCATAGCCCCTTTAGCTGAGATTCTTTGGTTGAATTGATCAGAACGTCAACACCACGCGGCCCAACAATTTCCCCTGTTCCATCTCTTCCATGACCCGGCCGACCTCGGAAAACGGCTTTTCTGCAATCCGGCATTTGACCTTTCCTGCGGCGGCCAGTTCCAACACTTCGCGCAAGTCCTGCCGCGTGCCAACAGCCGAAGCGACGATTCTGTATTCGCCCGACACCATTGCCACGGTGGAAAGGCTGATTGGTTCGGGCGCCATCCCGACGATGGATAACGTGCCGCCGCGCCGCAAGCTGCGCAACGCCGTTTCATACGCCGCCTTCGATCCCGAAGTGACCATCGCCACGTGCGCGCCGCCCAGCTTTTTGATTTCCTTGTAGGCTGGCGATGTCGCGGCATTAACAGTTGTATCTGCGCCGCACTGGCGCGCCAGTTCCAGCTTGTCGTCCGCGACATCTACGGCGATGACTTCAGCGCCGCGCGCCTTGGCCAGTTGCACAGCCAGATGCCCCAAACCGCCGATGCCAAAGACAGCTATGCGCTGTCCGGCTTTCAGTTCGACATCGCGCATTGCGTGATGAACCGTCAGTCCTGCGCACAGCAGCGGAGCGGCTTCGGCGAAGCTCAAATTGCCGGGCAGCCTGACGGTATGGCTCGCCTTTGATTTGACGAATTCGGCAAAGCCGCCGTCAACCGTTACGCCGGTAATCTGCTGTTTAGCGCAGAGCGTTTCGCGCCCGGCCAAACAGTATTCGCATTGGCCGCAGGTGTAGTGCAGCCACGGTACGCCGACGCGGTCGCCGAGGGAAAAGCCTTCGACGCCTTCGCCTATTACTGCAACGGTGCCGGTGATTTCGTGGCCCAGCACCAGCGGCAGCTTTGTAATCGGTTTAAGCAAGTCCCATTCGCCGCGCGCCAGATGCAGGTCTGAATGACAGACGCCGCAGGCCACAACTTTGACCAACACCTCGCCTGCGCCCGGTGTAGGCGTCGGCAGTTCTTCTACGCTAAGCGGTTTAGCCAGAGCGCGCAAAACAGCAGCTTTCATGAAGTTTGGCATCAAATCACATTTCCCTTTTTCAGTTGTTCAATCTCAGCTTCCAGGTATCCCAACTCTGCCAGTATGTCGCGCGCGTGTTCGCCCAATTGCGGCGGTGGTGATTGCATGGCGCCAGGCGTCGCTGACAACTTAATTAGCGGCGCGATTTGCCCAATCTTTTTGCTTGAACCACCGGACGCCGTTTCAATCTCCACGATCAAGCCGCGATGTTGAATCTGCGGATCGGCGATCATTTCAGGAATGTCTTTGACCAGCGTGATGCAAGTATCCACGCCGTCAAACGCCGCCAGCCATTCCGCCGCCGTTCGTTGACGGAATATTTCGGCCACGGCTGCAATCGCATCCTGCTGGCGGCTGTTGCTGAATTGCATCGGGATCAAATCTTCGTGCCCCAACACGCGGCATGCATTCTCCCAGAACTTAGGTTCCAGCGCGCCCAGGCTCAAGTAGCGGCCATCCTTCGTCTCATACATTTGATAGCAGGCGTAACGACCGCTCAATCCTTCGGCCCCGCGCTGCGGCTGCGCACCATTGGCCAGGTAAGCTGCAAATGGCAGATACATCAGCGAGAGCGAACAATCCGTCATCGAAATATCCACCATCTGCCCTTCCCCGCTAAGCGCGCGCGCCTGCAACGCCAGCAGGATGCCAACCACCGCGTGCATGCTACCAGCCGCCAAGTCCGCAATCTGAAAACCCGGAATCGCGGGCGTACCGCCCTGCGTGCCGTTAATGCCCAGCAATCCCGCCGTGCTGATGTAGTTGATGTCGTGCCCGGCCCGGTCGCGATACGGCCCATCTTGCCCATATCCGCTGATCGAACAGAAGACCACGCGCGGATTGATCGCCTTGAGCGTTTCGTAGCCAATCCCCAGCCGATCCATCACGCCGGGGCGAAAGCCTTCGACCACGACATCGGCTCGTTCAACCAGTTTCAGAAAGATGTCACGGCCCGCAGGCTGTTTTAGGTTTATGGTGATGCTGCGTTTGTTGCGGTTTGTGACTTGGAAGAAAGCGTCCGGCTGATTGATGCCTGCGCGCGAATGGCGCATCGGATCGCCCACGCCCGGCTCTTCGATTTTGATGATGCCCGCGCCGAAATCGCCGAGCATCATCGTAGCCACCGCACCGGGTAGCAGCCGCGTCAGATCAAGCACTGTAATTCCATCGAGTGGTTTCATAAGAAATCATTCGCCATCAGTCATTTAATATTGCCCATTATCACCCGCAGAAAAACAGTTCCTCTGACTAATAATAGGTAATGCTCGATGGTTAATGGCTGATGCGACAGGCCCATTTCTTAGCTTTAAGTATTGTTTACTTTTGCTTTCAATTTCAAACGTACGACCCGCCCGTTACCAGCAGGATGTGGCCGGTGACGTAATCCGACAGCGGCGATGCCAAAAACAATACCGGCCCGGCAGCCTCTTCTGGCGTGCCCGCGCGGCCCAGCGGAATGAAGTTCATGGCCATCTTGCGCATCTGGTCGGGAATGCCCAGTTGAATTTCGTTCTCGCCGATGTGGGCGGTGCCTTGCGTTTCTTTGGCGGCAGTCAGGCGCGTTTCAATGAAGCCGTAGGCGACGGCATTAACATTAATATTGAAGCGGCCCCATTCCTTTGCCAGCGTCTTAGTCACGCCGACAATGCCCATCTTGCCAGCCGCATAGTTGGCTTGGCCTGGATTGCCCGCGACGCCGGACGTGGACGACACGTTGATGATTTTGCGATGGACGCGCTTGCCTTCGGCCATCTCTTGTTTGGCGGCTTCGCGCATATACGGCGTCGCGGCGCGGATGATCTTGAAGGGGGCGGTCAGATGAACTGCGATCATCGCCTCCCACATCTCATCAGTGATATTCTGCACTACGCCGTCCCAGGTGTAGCCCGCGTTGTTGACGATGATGTCGAGTTTGCCAAACTCCTGGACGGCGGTCTGAACGACCTTCTCTGCAAAATCGGGCGCTGTCACGCTCCCAACACACGCCGTGGCTACGCCGCCTTCCGAGTTGATCGAATTGACGACGCTTTCGGCTGTTTCGCCATCCAGATCGTTGACGACGACGTGTGCGCCGTGTTCGGCGAATAATATTGCAACGGCACGGCCAATGCCCCGACCTGAACCAGTGACGATTGCTGATTTGCCTTCAAGCAATTTCATTCTTGTTCCTCTTTGTATTGAATGTTTGGTACGGAACCGGGAGCGGTAGCGACTGGGTAGACTGGTGATGACCTCTCCGGGATTACCCGGTCGCTACCGCTCTCGGTTCCGTGCCCGTTTACATTGTTCCGCGAATAATCCCGCCATCCACAGGCAGCGAGACGCCGGTCAAATAACTGGCGCGCTCAGAAGCGAGAAACGCCGCGACTTCGCCGACCTCGCGCGAATCTCCCAGGCGGCGCAGCGGGATTTCAGCGGCTTGCTGTTCAAAGTATTGTTCGTAGGTGATGCCACGCTCTTTCACGCGCACGTCGGCGATGGTGTATTGCCGATCGGTCAGAATGTGGCCCATCAGCACAGCGTTGACAGTTATGTTGTCCGGCCCCAATTGATTAGCCATCGTTTTGGTCAAGCCTGACAGCCCCGCGCGCAGCGTACTGGAGATGGTCAATTCATCCACCGGCTGTTTGGCAACCAGCGAAGTCAGATGAATGATGCGCCCCCACTTGCGCTGCTGCATTCCGGGAATCACCAAACGTGACAATCGCACGACATTCATCAACGTGGATTCAACTCCAGCCAGCCACTGTTCATCCGTCAGTTGCATGAAGCGGCTGACGGGCGG
>JBDSAM010000587.1:0-4773 GCA_039922135.1 Blastocatellia bacterium | reverse complement strand
GTCGCGCTTCTTCTCCAACTCTTTCAGGATTGCCGGGACGTTGAACGGATCTTCGCCAGTGTCTTTTTCGATCACGCCGCTGAGCGAAGTCTGCCAGTCATAGCTGATGCCATCGCGCGGCTTGTAGCCTTTGACTTCGCCGTAGGTGAACCGCAAGGTGAAGTTGGCGTCGGGGTAATAGGCAGATTTTTTCATCTCGATCATCGCGGCGACGAACTTCGGGCGCAGCCGCACGACTTCGGCGTTGAATTTGGCTATGCGTTTGGCGAAGGGCGCATTTTCGTCCGCGGCGGCGATGACCAGCTTCAAGGCGGGATCGTCAATCGCGCGCAGATCTGCCGCCGATAGCGCGAAGAGCTTCTTCACTTCATCAAACGATTTGAACTTCGTGTTGGCAATGGCGGCTTGTGCGAAGTCGCGTTCAGCGTCGCGGCGGGCGTCGCTGGACTTATTGACGAAGAGGTTCTCAACATACGCGAACTTTTGATCGCCGGGCAGGCCGCCCACGCGCGACAGGGCGGCGGCCAGCAGCTTGGCCTCGGCTTCCGTTTCGCGTTCGCCCCAACCGGCGTTGAGTTGACCCGTGACTTGCGGCAGGAAATTGTCACTGAGTTGCGGGTTGCGTTCACCGGCGGGCTTCTCTTTATCCATGGCGCGGTTGTATGCGAATTCCAGCGCATTAATCAGGTCGCCGGAGTTGAGCACTTCGCCCAACACAGTCTGTTTTGATGAGAAGGAGCGCAATTCGGCGTACTGCGCTTCGATCTGCGGTAGCACATCGCCATACTTGGCCTGCACCGCAGGGTTGGCAGCCAGCCATTTCTTTAGTTCTGCTTCCTCAGCGCGCTTGCGTTCGACCAAGTTGATTTTCTTCAGCCCCGTCACCGCACCCTCAAATGCCTTAAGCGAATTGCTCAAGCCAAAAATTTGATCGGCCAGGCGAATCTTCAGGGCAGGATTCTTTTCGCCGAGCTTGGTCAGCGTCTCGATCTGTTTGCGCAAGGTCGCAATCTGATCGGGTAGTTGAATGTTCTGGCGGTATTCAATCGAATAGGATTCGCGATAACGATAGGTCGCGCCTGGGTGCCCCATCACAAAAGTGAAATCACCTTCCTTGATGCCGGTGGCATTGACCGGCAGAAACCTCTTCGGTTTGAAAGGCACATTGTCTTTGCCGTAAGCCGCCGGTTTGCCATCAGCACCGACGTAAGCGCGCAGGTAGGTGAAATCGCCGCAATGGCGCGGCCATTCGAAGTTGTCCGGATCGCCGCCGAAATAGCCTATGGCTTTGGGCGGCGCGTAGGCCACGCGAATGTCGCGCAGCGTCAGGTATGTGTAGAGGAAGTATTGCAATCCGCTCGTCGCTTCGACTACCTGCGTGCGAATGCCTTCTTTCTCGCGACCGTTCGAAGCAGCCTTGGCGATCTCCTGCTTCTTTTCATTCATCGCTTTGTCGCGCTCTTCAGGCGATACGCCGGGCTTGGCGGCGGCATTGACCTCGGCGGTCACGTCTTTGAAATCTTGCAGGATCGAGATGGTGTAGCCCTGCGCGGGAATCTCTTCGGCGCGGGATTTCGCCAAGAAGCCATTGTTGATGTAATCCTTGTCGGTCGTGCTGGCGCGCGTGATGGCGCTGAATGCGACGTGATGGTTAGTCAGAATCAAGCCTTCGGGCGAGACGAACGAACCGGTGCCGCCGATGCTGATTTGCACGATGGCGTCTTTCAAGCTGGCTTTGGTTGTGCTGTAAACGTCTTCGGGCTTGAGTTCAAAGCCGCGCTTTTTCATTTGCGCTAGTGGCAGTTTGTCCAGGGTGTCCGGCAGCCACATTCCTTCGTCGGCGAATGACGCGAAGGGCGCTACGACAAATGTGAAGATCAGAATTGCTATGGTTAATGTTTTGCGAATCATTGCTCACTCCTTTTTTTCAGTTACCTGCTGCGCAGGAATTCCGCGCGACTCATTTTTAACAGCCGACAGGCCGCTTCGTAAACAGCCTCCTCAGAAATAAGTTCGACATGCGACGCCCGAAGATGCTGGTGGCGGCGGCCCAGCAAATCCACCGGCGAGGGCGTGGAATTGTTTCCAAAACTTGATCCAAGAATGGAAACTGCCACGACCGGCGTACCCACAGCGGCGGCCAGATGCGCCGGGCCACTGTGATTGGCGATAAGCAAGCTCAGTCGAGCGAAGGCCGAAACCAATTCGGGGATTTTAGGCGATTCGATGGCGATGGCGCGTTTAGCCGCCCCTTTGCCAGCCCCTTTGTCTGCCCCCTTGTCTAGAAGCTGCGCCACGATGCGTTTGGCCAAGC
The DNA here is from genome assembly GCA_039922135.1 of Blastocatellia bacterium. Lineage (GTDB taxonomy): Bacteria > Acidobacteriota > Blastocatellia > RBC074 > RBC074 > RBC074. The sequence continues at coordinate 2,459 of JBDSAM010000587.1, read as the reverse complement.
CTCGTTCCTGCGGCCCGGCAAAAACCAGCACGCGCGCGTTGAAGTTGTGAATCATCCGCGCGCCGATGGAAACGAACCGCTCCATTGGCCAGCGATGCCGCACCTGCCCCGCGCCGGGATGCAGGCCGATCAGCAATTCGCCGAATGCGATGCCGTATTTGCCTAGCAGCTTTTCGATCTGTTCGTCGGCTTGGCGCTCGGTCGTGATGCGCGGTTCGGCTTCGATTGGGCGCACGCCGAGCGGTTCCAGCTTCTTCAGGTATTGGTGCGCCAGATGGATGGGCGCGGAAGTCTTTTGAGAAATGGTTTGCGTGACACGTTCGATCACCGCGCCCAGGCTTTGGCTTTGGGTTTTCCGTGAATTCAAACGCTCACGCGGATTGGCCAGGCTGAGAACAATCCCGGCTTCAGCGCCGGGCGTGAATTCGATGGCCAGATCGTAGTTGGCGTGGCGCAGTTCGTTGAGGGCTTTTGTGCTGCGATAGAACGCGGTTGGTTTGAGTAAGTCGGCGTGGCGCAATCTGCCGATGGTCAGAACTTCATCGGCGCATCCTGACAAGCGAATCAAATCCGCCGCCGCGCTGCTGGCCGCCACAGTGACGCGCGAGTTTGGCAGGTGGGCGCGTAATGAACGGAGCGCGGGCAACGCCAACGTCGTTTGCGCCAGACTTGCTATGTGGACTATCAAGATGTGTTGAGATTCGACAGGCATTCAATTCAGCCTTTTTGATCAAGAAGGGAGAAGTAAGGTGCGGCCGGTCATCTCCGCTGGCTTTTCGATGCCAAGTAGGCCCAGCATCGACGGCGCGATGTCTTCGAGCGCGCCACCCTCGCGCAAACGGCCCTTGAACTGCGCATCGCACAGCACAAACGGCACGGGATTATTAGTATGGGCAGTGTGGGGCGCGCCGGTTTCAGGATCAATCATCTGTTCACAGTTGCCGTGGTCGGCGGTGATGATGCTTGTGCCCTTCAATCGCTCAATGGTGCCTACGACCCAGCCCAGGCAGGTGTCTACGGCTTGGACTGCTTCAATCGCAGCCGGCAGATTGCCGGTGTGGCCGACCATATCGCAGCTGGCAAAGTTGATGATGTAAACGTCGGCTGCCTTTTCATCCAGTGCGCGGCAGATTTTGTCGGTCAAGCGGAAGGCGCTCATTTCCGGCCTCAAGTCGTAAGTCGCCACATTTGGCGAAGGAACCATGATGCGGCTTTCGCCGGGAAACTCCTGCTCGATGCCGCCGTTAAAAAAGTAAGTGACGTGTGCGTACTTCTCGGTTTCAGCGATGCGCAGGTTGCTGACGCCGTGCGCGGCGAAGACTTCGGCAAGAGTGTTTTTCAATTCAATCGGCGGAAAGACGATGGGTGAGTTGATGGCGCGGTCGTATTGCGTAAACGTGGCGAAGTGCAAATCCTGAACCCGTTCGCGCTCAAAGCCTTCAGAAGGAGAATTGGCGAAGTTTAGGCCTGTGAAAGCGCGCGTTAGTTGCCGCGCGCGGTCGGCGCGAAAATTGAAGAAGATGCACGAATCGCCGCTTTGCACCTTGGCCACCGGCTGGCCATTATCATCCACCATCACCGCCGGTTCGATGAATTCATCGGTCAGGCCATGCTCGTAGGCCGCGCCGATGGCGGCAATCGGATCGCGGGCTTGCTTGCCTCTGCCTGCGGTCATTGCATTGTAGGCAAGCTCAATGCGCTCCCAGCGATTGTTGCGATCCATCGCATAGTAACGGCCGGAGATGGTCGCAATGCGCCCGATGCCCAGTTCGCGCATCTTAAGGATTAGCTCCGCCAGATACCCTTTGCCTGCATTCGGCGGCGTATCGCGACCGTCGGTGATGGCGTGAACAAAGACTCGCTCGACGCCTCGGCGTGCAGCCAGTTCCAGCAGCGCATGCAGATGCGCGGTCGTCGAATGCACCCCGCCAGCCGAAACCAGGCCGATCAAATGCAGCGCCGAGCGCCTTCCCGCGTCCACGGCCGCAATCAGCGCAGGATTTTTATAAAAATTGCCGCTCGCAATGGCCTCGTCAATGCGCGCGCTGTCCAGCGGAACCACGCGACCCGCGCCGATGTTCATATGCCCGACTTCGGAATTACCGAACTGGCTGCGCCCAAGTCCCGCGCGCTCGCCAGCGGCTTCAATTAAGGTGTGCCGGTATTTTTCGCGGTATTGATTTAAGAAAGGTGTGTGAGCCAGTTTGATCGCGTTGCCGTCAACTTTTTCAGAATGTCCAAAACCATCGAGAATAATCAAAGCTAGGGGGGATCTGCGGAGAGTCAGATTTGCCATAACCGCATCATAGCTAAAAGAGAACAACAGCGACAAGGACGGGCGACAGCGGAGCATATTGCGGCCACCGGGGGCGTATGGTAAGTTACGCCCGCTTTCGACAGGCATTGAAAGTTCGCGGGAGTAATTCAGTGGTAGAATGCCAGCTTCCCAAGCTGGACGT
>JBDSAM010000586.1:0-3460 GCA_039922135.1 Blastocatellia bacterium | reverse complement strand
CATCAATTCGTGGCGGCGCGGCTGCTGCCAGCAAACGCCCAAGCAGCGAAGGCGCGTTGGCCAGCGCCATCATCGTCAGGCATAAAACCAGCACGCGTACGGTGACGGAATTTACTGCCGCTAGATGTGGTTTTGGACTGGACTTGGAGATTGCTTTTTGCGGTTCCTGACTGTGGATTGGCGCAATCCGTACTTCTTGCTTAACCATAAATTGCTCGCTGGGGCACAGCAGGGAACTTCAGATAATCGCAGTGGATTTTTATAAATTGCCTGATGAGTTCATAGCTTCATTCGCCAGCGGGGAGCGAACTTCATGAACCCAATAAGGAAACCCAGACCGTAACTCAGATGGAGCGAGGCGAACACGGCGGGTAAAAGGAAAAATTGAAATCGGCGGGGGCTACTACTCAGTGAGATGCGGGCTGAAGCTAACAAATTCACTGTGAGATAGCAACCAATTATCCCGGCAAAAATCCACCAACCCAATGAAGTAAACGCGGTAAGTCCGAGGGAGAAGAGGAGGGAAGCGACGAAAACAGGAGGGATGAATTGACGCAGCGACATCTGGCGCGGATGTTTCTGCAAAACGCGCACTTTCCAGAAACCGTACTGGAAATACTGCTTGAAAAGCTTGTGCATCGTGCCTCGGCTGTAATAACGCGACCTGATGTCAGAGGCCAGCAGCAACCGCGCGCCCAGCTTTCGCAAACGATAGTTGTATTCGTCGTCTTGATTGCGAACCAGTTCTTCGTCGTAACCTCCGGCGCGTTCGATGATGGCGCGCTTGTAAACCGGAAAGGCAATCGTATCGGTTAACACCGTCTTGTCTTTCACCGTGCGGAAAGCGGAACCTCCCACGCCAAACGTGGAACTCATCGCGGCGGCAATCACCTCTGCCGTAGCGGTTTCGCCGATAGTTTCAATTGGCCCGCCCACGCCATCCACGTTTTCATTTTGCAGATGCTCAACCGCGCGGCGAATGTAGTCCGTAGCGATCTCGCAATGACCATCAACGCGAGCGATGATTTCTCCGCGAGCCAAAGCCGTCGCGCGGTTCAAACCGGTGGGAGCGATCTTGCCGGGATTGTCTATCAGCATCAGATTCGGATAGCTGGATTGAAATGACCGGACGATCTCTCTGGTTTCATCCGTAGACATTCCGTCGGCAATGATGATTTCCATTCGCTCAGCCGGGTAATCCTGTTCGATCACTGCGCTCAGGCTGCGAGTGATGTAACCGGCTTCATTCCTGACGGGCATGACAACCGTGATGAAAGGAAGTTCTTTGGTGTTATCCATTGCGGTTAGTGTTGGAGGCTTTACCGAGCAAAGAAATGACGGCTTGAAATTTACCAGACTTGGTTCGTGGAATGTCTGTGACCGGTTCGACTATGACTTGGACTTCGACGCTTAGGCGTTGTTGGACGCGAGCAATGATGTCGGCAACGTCGGCTTCACTGAATTCAGCCGTCGGGACGATTTTGACGCGGATGCGGTCTAAAGCTTCCTGAATAATCTGGCCTTCGCGGACGTTGGGCTGATTGACGAAGATGCCGTGAAAACGAACCAACTGGCGTCCGTCCGGGCCTGTAACCACGTCTTCGATTCGCCCGATGATTTCTTTGATGACCGGCATCGCCCGCCCGCAATCGCAAGGCTCGCCATCCCAAGCCGCCAGATCGCCAAGCCTGAAACGGATGAACGGTTGCGAATAATGCATCAAACTCGTCGCCACTACTTCGCCTGTTTCGCCCGGTTCGCAGGGCGTTCCATCAGGCCTGAGAATCTCTACCACGCCGATGTCGGGACTGACGTGCAACCGCCCGGCTTCGCATTCACTGGCGAAGAGAACATTTTCAACCGTGCTGTATTCTTCGTAAACGCGGCAGCCGTAAGCCGATTCCATCACGCGACGCATTTCCGCAGTTACTTTTTCGCTGGTCGTGATGACGGCTTTCAGCGGCGGAACGGATAGCTTTTCTTCCAGAATGAATTTCGCCAACAGATAATAAGAAACAGCGTAACCGGTCAGCCATTGGATTTGATATTTCCGCAAAGCTTCGACGTAAAAACGCGCGGTGCCTGATCGCAGATGAAAAGCCGAAAAGTACGCCTGCCGTTCGACCATATTGAAGCGATAGAACGGCCCTTTGCTCATCGGGTCGGGTTCAACCATTCGCCCTGAAAAAGTTGCGCGCGGAACTCTGAACGAAACACCGGCCCAGTTTGCCGAACGCGCTTCGCGGACAGCCATCGAAGCGCGCAACTCAGCGGCAGTCCACAAACTGGCTATGGGCGTTCCGGTTGAACCGCTGGTGTAAAAGGTCAGTGGCTTTCGCAGATTCAAATCTTGTCGCAGGAAGGCTTGAGGGCTGGCGCGAATCGGGTCTTTTTCCAGCAGAGGCAGCAACTGCAATTGACCTGATCGCGCGGATTTCTTTTCGGCTTCGCTCCAGTGTTCGCGGTAATGCGGAACGTGTTCAGCCGCCGCGCTCAAAATTTGTTTCAGCTTCGCCGACTGCCACGCTTCCCATTCATCGCGGCTGAGCCGTTCGCGCTGCAAGTATTCGTTGAGCGAGTTTTTGTAATCGCCGCCAAACCGTTGCCAGTACCAATACAAACCGTAACCGCTGATCGCGGCGTGCTGCGCCCAAACTGGCAGTCTGGCGTAAAGGTTATCGAACTTTCCCAAGCAAATCTCTCCACATCGGCAAGACGTTTGACCAATCGAAGCTCTCAGCTTTTCGGCGGGCGTTGCGTGACAACGTTGCGGCCAATCCTGGCTCTGTCAGCAATCGGCGAACGGCCGCGGCCATCGCTTCGTGATCGTTGGGAGGAACAAGCAAAGCCTCCTTGCCGTCTTCCAGCAGATAAGGCAAACCGCCCACGTTCGTGCTGACTATTGGCAGGCCGCAAGCCATTGCTTCAATCACGCTGACCGGCGTGTTGTCTACGTTGGTTGTGTTGATGAAGATATCACCGCGATTCAGCCAGAGAGGAACTTCTGAATTGGCTATGCCGCCGGGCATCAGAACAACTTCTCCCACGAAGCCACACGAAGAATCACGAAGAAAAGCAGAGTCTTCCGTTTTCCCCTTCGTGTTTTCTTCGTGTGGCTTCGTGGGAGAAACAAGATTTAGCTCACAGGCTAATTGAGCGGTTCGCTTCCAACTGCCATCGCCTTTATCGGGGCCGATCATCGTTAGATGCAAATCAGGGAAGTTGCTGTGCAGCCGGGCCGCAACTTTGATTCCCAGCTCAGGATTGTAAATCTGATGAAAGGAGCGAAGCCAAACCAGTTTCGGTTGGACCTGATCGCGCAGCCGAAACTCGTATCGTTCAATTTCAATCGGATTTGGAAGCAGCAAAATTTCGTCGCGGTATGGCCGCATCAGCTCTGCCAGATAACGCGACGGGGCTGTCACTGCTGCCGCTTTGCGCAGCGTGTTGGCGACGCGTT
>JBDSAM010000585.1:0-6900 GCA_039922135.1 Blastocatellia bacterium | reverse complement strand
CGCTATCCGCGCTAAATCAAAGTCCGCAACATTTGGATACCGGATGTATTACTAACCGGCGCTTTCCGCAAAGGCTCAGGACAAATTCAATGCCTGAAAACCTGTCGCGGCTGTCACGGTCTGTACGCCTCTCTATCCAAATTTTGATCACGCTGATTCAGCCTACACGAGGTTAAATCCTAGTCTGAAATACACGGTTACTTTCCGGGAGGAAATTTATGGAATACGACCCAACAGGTGACGAATTTGAAGTTGCTGAGCCAGGGCATCGCAGTTTTAAACGCCCACGCTGGCTGATCCTTCTGCCCATTTTGATTCTTGTCCTGTTTCTTTGGCCAAGCTGGGTTGGGTTCTATACCGAATGGCTGTGGTTTCAGGAGTTGGGTTATCAGCGGGTCTTTTCAACTACACTGCTGACTAAATTGGGGCTTGGCCTGATTACAGTTCTAGTTGCTACCGTGCTGGTATGGCTCAATTTCAAATTAGCCTTGCGCCTGAGCCGTGCTTATTCCCGGATCGTGCGTCACATCATCGTCAACAAAGAAAGAGTTCCACTGCCGGACATCGCGCGATTTATCGAACGATGGGTGCTGCCTATCTCGCTGCTGATCGGCATCTTTTTCGGATTGGGCATCTGGGAATCGTGGGAGGTGATACTGCAATTCCGTCACCAGGTGCCTTTTGCTGAGGCCGATCCGATCTTTGGCCGCAACATCGCGTTCTACTTTTTCACCTTGCCGCTGCTTGAACTGATAGCACAACTACTCTTTTTGTTTGTGATTGTTTGTTTGATTGGCGCGGGCGTGCTGTATGCGCTGCGCGGCGGGATCAACCTGGGCGGGAAATCGCCCCTGATTGAGCGCGCGCCGCGCAAGCATCTGCTGGGACTGGTAGCGGCCTTCTTTCTAGTGCTTGCGTGGCGAGCCTATCTGGAAATGCCGAACCTGCTGTTTTCAAGCAATGGTCCCGTAGCGGGTGCCAGCTATACGGATATTGCAGCCCGGCTGCCGCTACTGTGGTTGGAAGTTGGTGCCGCATTGCTGGTCGCGGCGCTGGCGATTGCCACGATGTTCAGTTCCAGAATCAGGCTGCTGTTGATGGGGCTTGCCATCTACGCGCTGACGCTGGCGGGCGGGTGGCTCTATCCATCGCTTGTGCAACGCTTCTCGGTTGCGCCCAATGAACTGGTTAAAGAGACGCCATACATCCTGCACAATATCCAAGCCACCCGCAAAGCGTTTGCGCTTGATCGCGTCGAAGAACGCGAATTGGCAGGCGACACGGAATTAACGTTACAGGATATTCAGGAAAACAAGCCTACGATCAATAATGTCCGGCTGTGGGATCGTCAGCCGTTGCTGGATACCTTCGCGCAGATTCAGGAGATTCGCACCTACTACCAGTTTCAATCGGTAGACAACGACCGTTACCGGATCGGCGGTGAATTGCGGCAAACAATGATTTCGCCGCGCGAACTTGCTGTCGAAAGCCTGCCAAATCGCAACTGGATCAACGAACACCTGACTTTTACGCATGGCTTCGGCCTGACGCTTGGACCGGTCAATCAAGTAACGCCCGAAGGCCTGCCCACGCTGTTCATCAAAAACCTGCCGCCGATCTCTACAGCGCCCGAACTGAACGTTACCCGGCCTGAAATCTACTTCGGCGAATTGTCGCAAGATCCTGTCTACGTCAAGACGGCCACCAAAGAGTTCGATTACCCTGCCGGCGAGCAGAACGTTTACACAAGTTACGAAGGCACTGGCGGCGTTTCAATCGGCTCTTACTGGCGCAAGATGATATTTGCGACCCGATTCGGAGATATGAAGCTACTGCTTTCAAACGACGTTTCCGCGGAAAGCCGCGTACTGTATCACCGCAACATCCTGGATCGGTTAAAACAAGTCGCGCCTTTTTTGCAATTTGACAGAGACCCCTACATGGTGATTTCCGAAGGGCGATTGTTCTGGATCGCCGATGCTTACACGGTTAGCAACCGCTATCCATATTCGGAAAACGTCGGCGGCATCAATTACATCCGCAATTCCGTCAAAGCCGTCGTTGATGCGTATCACGGGAAAGTGAGTCTTTACATCGCCGACGAAAGCGATCCGCTGATCCAGACCTGGGCGCAAATCTTTCCCGGCACGTTACACCCGATGACTGAATTATCCGCCGATCTGCGAGCGCATCTTGCTTACCCGAAAGACATCTTCAAAATTCAGACGGCGGTCTATTCGACGTATCACATGGATCAGCCGCAGGCCTTCTACAACAAGGAAGATCAATGGGAAACCGCCACGTCGCAGCTGTCTAATCCGGGGGGGCGCGGAGATTCAAGCGTCGCTGAGTCGCAGAACCAACAACAGCAGATGGAGCCTTACCACAACATTATGAAATTGCCCGGCGAACAGAAAGAGGAGTACATCCTGATGCTTCCGTTCACGCCGCGCAGCAAAGACAATTTGGCATCTTGGATGGTGGCGCGCTCTGACGGAGACAGCTATGGGAAATTGCGCGTCTATCGTTTTCCCAAACAGAAACTGGTGTACGGCCCCAAACAGGTGCTGGCGCGCATCAATCAAGACGCTGACATTTCGCGCCAGCTTTCGCTGTGGGATCAGCGCGGTTCGCGCGTTGACCACGGCACGTTGCTGGTGATTCCAATCAAAGAGTCGCTGCTTTATGTCCAGCCGCTTTATCTGCGCGCTGAATCGGGCAAGATTCCCGAACTTAAGCGCGTCATCGTCGTCGCTGAAAACAAAATCGCGATGGAAGAGACGCTCGAAGCCAGCCTCGCCCGCATCTTCGGCAGCGGCACACCTGCCAAGCAGATCCCCAGCGGAGAGGCGTTGGCTTCCGCTTCACAACCGGGTGCGCCGCCCGCTACGCCAGCCAATTCAGATGCACAGGGGTTGGGCGCGCAAGCCAAACAGCATTACGACCGTGCCATCCAGGCGCAACGCGACGGCGATTGGGCGCGTTACGGAGAAGAGATTAAACGACTGGGCGCGGTGATCGAACAGATCTCGAAGCAGAAATAAGTCTGCCGCTGGCGCTGCACCCATAAAGCGCATCTTCAACTAAAGGCAGCTTTTCTTGACACTTTTGCTGAGCACAACGTATGATGCGCCCCGAATTGGTGACTGGGGGGCCAGTAATTTACGAGTAACAATTCCAAGCACATATAGAGTGAAGGAAAGAAGCGAGCAACTATGCTAGGCGGATATATAGGCGAAGTTTGCCAGCGAATCTTGAATGGCATCGTTCGTCAACTTGCTCGTTTCAATCCCAACCCAAATCTGCTTTCGGTGATTGGGCTTGCTATCAATCTATTTGCAGCATTGTTATATGGATATGGCAGGTTCTTTTACGCCGGATTAGTGATGATTTTTGCTAACTTCTTCGACCTGCTAGATGGGCGTGTGGCCAGGTTGACAGGTCGCGTGACCAAGTTCGGAGCCTTTTTGGATTCAAGTCTAGACAGGCTTTCTGACATGGTTGTATTTTTGGGTATCATCATTTTCTATTCCCGCGACACCCAATACCACAGTACTCTTTACGCTGCGTTGACCGGTGCGGCATTAATTGGCTCGGTTATGGTTAGCTACACAAGTGCCCGTGCTGAATCCCTGATTCCTAAATGTGATGTTGGGTTTTTGCGACGGCCGGAACGAGTAGTGCTTTTGATTCTCGGCTCGCTAACAGTATGGCCAGAATCGTCCAGTCCATTTTTGAACAAAATGCCAGCGACCATATGGTTGATGGCCGCGCTGTCTTACTGGACTTTTGGGCACCGTCTTTTCCACACTTGGCAGCAGATTCGCGAAATAGAGAATCAATCGTCAGCTTCCAACACCGAAACGGCGAAGGCGCAACGCAGGACAGCCCGCCGCTTCGCCTAGGTCACGATCCAGTGTAAATAGGGCTGGAATGAGTTGAAGGATCAACCAATCGGCTGATCCTTCACCAAATTCAACAACCACTGTTCTACATCCACTACTATTCTATGAAAGAAAAACTGAAGAAAGATTCTATGATCTGCCCTTGTTGTGGAAAGAGCCGTCCGATCTCCGCAATGGAGTGCCACCAATGCGGCGCTCGACAAATTGGTAAGCCGTTAACGCCACCAGATGTTTTACTACCGAGGCTTGGGCTGTCATTCACGGCCCTTGTCTGCGTAGCCTTGATTGTGATGACCTTTCTTATAGCCTGGATTTTCGGCAACGATATGAAGGTTGGTCGCGTACTATTGGTTTGGGTTGTAGGAGATGGAACTAAGTTTACGAAGGATTTATTAGATGCAGATCCTAAGTTACTCCTTTACCGGATCTTCAGTTTTGACGCGTATCGTTTAGCGGTGCCACTATCTGTCGTTATGATCCCACTTTCGATTATAGGAAGCTGGGCAGGCTGGAGCGCCATGCGGAAAGCAAAAGCTGATCCGGCGCACTTCGGTGGGTTTTTAGTAGCTAGAGTTTCGGTTCTACTTTCCGCCTGTCTTTTCGTTACCTGCATAACAGTTGTCGCGGCATCCATACCCGAAGCGCTTGTTAGAGGCCGTGCCAAACATATTTCGGCAACAAGTGCGGTGATGTACGCTATGCATTACGAAGCATTGCAGAAGTATTACCGTGAATATGGTAGCTACCCACAGGAATTGACGGATATATCCCGGGTCAATGCCGGAACCACTCCGCATAATGATTATTGGGCAACCCCACTCAACTATTCTCCAATTGGAGGCGTGATTGCATCAAGAGGCAGCGCTCCCAGCTACAGCGGTTACAAACTGGTTTCGGCTGGTGCTGATGGTAAGTTCGGTACGCCGGACGACATCACGATGATTGACGGGATTATTGTTGATAATAAAACTGACAACGATGGATCAAACCTCTTACTCGCGCCGGAGAAACCGCGCCCCTAATATTATTGAAGTTCCATTTTTAGGTTAAACAAGCGGCCTCAAGTTGCGCGCCTCTCACTAGAGACAGCTTGAGGCCGCTTTTGTCATAAACTCACCCGGTTGCCCCATACGCTGAAGCAAACTCATGCGCCAAAACTGGCTTGTTCGATTCTATAATCGTTTACGAGGTCGCGATCCCCTCGCTGAATACTATGATTGGCTGATCCGCTTTGGCCGCGTCACCGAAGGTTGCGTGATTGACACACAACAGGACGATGCAGGCACAACGATCTTCTATCAGTACAAAATTGCCAACGTAGACTACGAAACTTCACAGAAACTGACGCTGGATCAGTTGACGCGCGGCCAGCTTTACGTGCCCGGAGCGAGTATCACTGTTCGCTTCGACCCTAAAAATCCTGGAAGTTCCATCATTCCTTAACTTGGGCCCTAACCTGGGGCCCAAGTGGGGCCTTAACTCTGACTTTCAGCTATGTTTCGCAAAATCCTGATTGCTAATCGCGGAGAGATTGCGGTGCGGCTGATTCGCGCTTGTCGCGATTTGGGCATCTCGCCTGTTGCAGTTTATTCCGAAGCCGACCGGCAGGCCTTGCACGTGCGTCTGGCGGACGAGGCCTATTTCATTGGCGAATCGCCTGCCGCGCAAAGCTATCTAGTCGGCGAAAAGATTATTGATGCGGCCAGGAAATCCGGCGCGGAGGCGATTCATCCTGGCTACGGCTTTCTGTCCGAACGTGAATGGTTCGCGCGAGCCGTTGGTGAAGCCGGAATTATGTTCATTGGCCCATCGCCCGAATCCATCGCGATGATGGGAGACAAGACCAACGCCCGTGTCGCAGCCGCCAATGCCGGTGCTCCCATAGTTCCTGGCACAACCGAGGCAATCAAAGATGAAGCAACGGCAAAGAAGGCCGCCGCAGGGATTGGTTACCCCGTGATGCTGAAAGCGGCGGCTGGCGGCGGCGGCAAAGGCATGCGCATCGTACGTTCGGATGATGAAATTGGGGCGGCGTTGCGGATGGCCGGCGAAGAAGCGCTAGCAGCGTTTGGCGATCCATCGGTCTACATTGAAAAGCTAATCGAGCGTCCGCGCCACATCGAGATTCAAATCGCCGCTGACAAGCACGGAAACGTCATCCACCTGGGTGAGCGGGAATGCTCAGTCCAGCGACGCCACCAGAAAGTCATCGAAGAATGCCCAGCCAGCTTCAACGACGAGGTCTTGCGCGCGCGGATGGGTGATTCGGCAGTGAAGATCGCGCGGGCGGCAAACTACTTCAGCGTCGGCACGATTGAATTTCTGGTAGACGCCGAGCGGAACTTTTACTTTCTTGAGATGAATACGCGATTGCAGGTCGAACATCCCGTGACCGAACTTGTGACGGGCATTGATCTGGTGCGAGAACAGATTCGCATTGCGGCGGGCGAGCGGTTGACGATCAAACAGGAAGACGTATGTTGGACAGGTTCCGCCATCGAATGCCGCGTCTATGCCGAAGACCCGGAAAAGAACTTCCTGCCTTCACCTGGCATGATCACACGCCTGAGAACTCCATCCGGCCCTGGCATACGCGATGACAGCGGCGTATACGAAGGCTGGGAGGTTCCTCTGTTTTACGATCCAATGATTTCAAAGCTGGCGGCGTGGGGCGCAACGCGCGATGAAGCGATTGCACGCATGCAGCGCGCGCTTGGCGAATATCACGTCGGCGGCATCCGCACAACAATTCCGTTCTTTCAGACAGTGCTTGACGATGAGGAGTTTCGGCGCGGCGATATTGACACCGGCTACATCGCGCGGTTTATGGAACGGCAGAAGACCATCGCGCCGGATGAAAAGGCAATTGATGAATTAAGCGAAAGCCAGATTGCGGCGGCAATTGTCGCGGCCCTAAGCTTCACGCAGCAGTCACGCGCTACCCAACCCAACGCGAAGCCTTCGGACGAACGTCCGAGCAAATGGAAAACAGCCG
>JBDSAM010000584.1:0-3530 GCA_039922135.1 Blastocatellia bacterium | reverse complement strand
CTTGCGCTCCGTGCGCGCGGCGCAGAAAGACCAGCACACCGAGCTTGACCTGTTGCGGCGCGTGGACGCTTGTTGGCGGAGTCTCCGCCGCAAATCCAACAAACCAGCCTTGAGTGCGAAAGCCGTTGCTGGCCGTTGATGTGCCTGTCTTGCCGAAGACATAAAACGGCAGCTTGCCAAGCTGTGCCGTCTCTGCCGTGCCGTACTTGACCGCGCCACGCATGCCTTCGATCAATGCCTTTCGGTGTGCAGGCGCGATGGACAGCAGCGCGGCTTCTTGCGGAGTGAATGCCGAATCGCCGGTTTGACGCGGCCTAAACAAGTGACCACCGTTAATCAGCGCCGCATAAGCCGCCAGCATTTGAATCGGCGTCACCAGCAGTTTGTCGTCATCGCCCAGCGCCGTCCGCACGTGCCATTCACCGCGCGATAAGTTGCCTGCCGATTCATTGGCAGCAACACCAGTTCGTTGACCAAAGCCAAAGCTTTTCAGCGTGGCATTGAATGTCCCTTCGCTCAGCCGTTCGCCAACATGGGCAAAGTAATTATTGCAGGAATAGGCCAGCGCCAGAGTCAGGTTGAAAGGTGAGTTGCTGCGTGGATGGGAACAGACGATTTGGAAATCGCCTTGCGCGTAGGTCGTCTGGCATTGCCGCTTCGTTTCCAGATCCAGCACTCCTGCGCGCAAGGCCGCCAGCGCGGTGAATGGCTTGATTGCAGAGCCGGGCGGGAAGGCCTGTTCAAATGCCACGCTAGGATTAACAACAGCGTGCAGGCGTCCAGTCTGCGGATCAATGACGATGACTGCTCCCTCGCGTTCACCCAGCGCTTCGGTCGCAACGCGCTTGAGTATTTCATCAGAGGCAGGGTGATTGAATTCAGTTTTTGCCGCAGGCAACGCAACAGCAGGAGCAACTGAGTTCGAGGAGCATGAAGAGAAAACGAAACAAAAGAAAAGAAACAAACAAACGAAAGTCCGTCCAAAGCTTTTCGTCGGTTTTGTTATTTTCGCTTGTTTCGCCATCATCAATTGGACTTGCCGTGAAAAACGAGATCAAACGTCACGATCGCTGAGCGCCCGCCGCGTCGCCATCTCTGCCATTGCGCCCAAGGTCAGCATCCAGGCGAAGAAGGGCAGCAGCAACGCCAATCCGAAGCGAGTGCCCACGATCCACAACTCAGCCCATTCGCTCTGGATCGGGGTTTTGGTGAAGGCGATGAAGTAGACCAGCGCGCCCAGTGAAGCCAGCACAATCACATAAATCAACACGGAGCCTGGGGAGAGCGCCGCCAGCAGGCTGCGGCCAAGGCCTCTGAAGGCAGGGCCTAAGCCTTCGCGGATCGTCCTCATCCACAAATGGATTGCCCACAGCGGCAGCAAGCCGTACAGCAACAGCCAGCGGGCTATCGTTACTACTGTTCCCGGCCAGCGACTGGCTTGTTTCGTCGCGCTGGCTAGAAACTTCGCGTCCAGATAACCAAACAGTTTCACTAGCGCCCATGCCAGTAAAGCCAGCGGCAGGCTAATGACGAGCAGTTTCCAGAAATCTTTCAATGCGCGCTTCAGCAGATAGCCCCCGCCGACGCCGATGCGAACATAGCTGAGGCCGATTGCCTGCAACACGAAAAACAAGATCAGGCCCGTCAGCGGCAGAATGGCCAGATTGAGCGCGACTTGCCACTGCGTTGCCAGCCCTGTGTTGAAGAAGGCGTAGCACGTCAACCACAACGCGGCGTAGAACAGCAGTGCGATCAGCACTGCGCCAAAGTTGGTGAGTAGTTTGCGCGCTGCCGCGCCAATTGAGGCAAAGACGTCTTTAATCATCGTGTCACCGTTCCCTGGGTACGCACGCGCCCCCGCGTGCGGTCTCGGCAGTAAGCCACCTGTGAAGTGAAAAAACTGGGCCAGCAACGCACGCGGGGGCGCGTGCGTACCCAGATGTACCCAGGTTACTTCTTCTCCAAAATATTCAGCCGGACATTGGCAGTGTTGGCGCGGATGCTGGGCTGGTACATCAATTCGGCACGCGCCGGAGCAACGCGGAATTGCCCTGGCACTTGCACGCGCATCGCGTATTGAAACGTCGCGTCGCCATCAAAGTAATTCAGGAAATACGCCGTCCGTTGGTCGCGGAATTCGCGCTGGCTGTACCAGTCGCCCCAGCCATTCGTCGAATAGTTCAAACTTAATCCGCTGAAGTTTTCGATCTGTTCGCAACCCGCCGGGATTGGGTCTTCGATCAACAGGTATTGCGCTTTTGTCCCTGTCACCCGCAGCCTCGAAACGATCAGATCGCCCGAATGCAGGTCGCCGCTTAAAGCCGACACCTGCCAACTCGGCTTGCCGTCTTTCTCGCTCACGCTCAGGCGCAGATATTCGCGCGTGACATTCAGGCTACCGCCCGAACCGCTGGAGCCTTGCGGCGACGGCTCTTCCTTCGTGAAGTAATCCAATGTCGCGGCGACATATGCGACGCCAGCGCCGCGTTTGACGACGCGAACCTGATTGATTGGACCCAGCTTGTCACCTTTGCGTTCGATAACAACAGGCTGGCCGTTTGCAGCATCAGCCGCCGTCACGCGCTTCGACGCGATTTGTTCGCCATTCAAATAAACTTCCAGGCTGTAATCGGCAGACAGTTCGTGGCTTGCGCGCAGGTAATCGCTCAAACCATACAGCGCGAAAGCCGTCTGCTTGGTCGAATCCCAGTAGTATCCATTGCGGCGATGTGCCACCAGCCAGCGCGCCGATTTGGCCATTAGCTCACTCTGCGGCGTGATCTGCGCCAGTGCTTTCAAGCTTAGCGCCGTCGCTTCCAGATCGTTCTCTTCGCTGAAATCCAGCATCAGCCGCCGCTTCGATGGCCAGTAGGCATCGTAATCCGTCACGCGCGCGGAACGTTCGATGTCGCTGGCGACCAGTTGCGCGCGATTGTCGTTGCGTAACTTCAAGGTCAACGCCAATAGCGCCCGTCCATACGGTTGCAGGTCTCCCCGGCGGTTGAAGATATCCGTCAGGTACCGCGCGTCCGCACCGCCTGCGGCCTGCTGTGCATAAAGCAGATAGGCGCGCGATTCCAGATCGAAGGGCGTGCCGTCTTCCATCTTGCCCGCGTCCAGCAACGCTTTCAGCTTGTTGCGTCCTCGCTCGATGACATTATTTTCAACGCCGAAGCCCGTGCGCTGCGCCATTGCCAAGCCGTCCATCACATACGCCGTCATAAACGGGTCGGTCTTGTCGTCCTTCCACCAACCCCATCCGCCGTCCTCGTGCTGGAAGCTGTACAAGCGATCCAGACCGGATTTCACCTTCTTGGCTAGATCATTGCCTGTGCTGATCGAAGCCGTCTTCACGTCTTTGACGGCCTGAGCAACGATGATGTTCGGCAGGAAGCGCGACATTGTTTGTTCCGTGCAGCCATATGGATAGCCCGTCAAATAATCCAGTGCGCCAAACATCGCCCCCGCAATTGACGGCGAAGCCTCGATGCGCAACGTTCGGGCTTGCGAGTGCGCGTTGCCAGGCAAGG
>JBDSAM010000583.1:0-5964 GCA_039922135.1 Blastocatellia bacterium | reverse complement strand
CCCCGAATTCGTCCGCGAAGCCTTTACGCGATTCAAAATCACCTATGTCGCGCTGGTGCCTCTGATCCTGAAAAATCTGCAAGCCGGATTGCAACAACGATTCGATGATCTGCCGCCATTTAAACGTTTCCTCTTCGACGGGCTGCGCACCATCAACAAAACGATTACCAGGCGGCAGCCGAATCTACCTTTGAGCCGCAAGCTACTGAAACAGGTTCACGAAGCCTTTGGTGGTGAATTGCGCGCGATCTTTACGGGCGGCACGTTCTGCGACGCGCAGATCATCCAGTTTTTTTATGATCTGGGCATTCAGGTCGCCATCGGATACGGCCTGACCGAAGCGGGCACCTCAATCACGCTCAACGACTTCAATCCGTTCCGCGCCGATACCGTTGGCAAACCGCTGCCCGGCATGGAAGTAAAAGTACTCAATCCAGGCGACGACGGCATCGGCCAAGTCGCCGTCCGCAGCAACACCGTAATGTCGCATTACCTGAACGATCCCGAACTGACGGCGGAGACAGTTGTTGACGGCTGGTTGATGACGGGCGATCTAGGCCGCTTCGATGCGATGGGCCACCTGCAACTTTTCGGTCGCGCCAAGAACATGATCGTTACCGAAGAAGGCAAGAACGTTTACCCCGAAGACATCGAAGCTGCATTTGGAGGCCTGCCCGTCAAAGAGTTCTGCGTCTTCGCGGCCAACTACATCTGGCCTGAGCGTTCAATGCTAGGCGAAAAGCTGATTGTGGTTTTGCGATTGAACGAAGGCCAGCAGTTCACAGATGACCTGAAGAAAGACCTGAGCACGTGCAACAACCGCCTGCTCAATTTCAAACGCATCAGCGGCTACGTCATCTGGGAAGAAGATTTCCCGCGCACCGCTTCGATGAAAATCAAACGGTTTGCACTGGCAGATGAGATTCGCGCCAAGCTGGATCGGCAGGCCGCATTGAAAGACTTATAAGATCACGTTCAAAGATCGGTTGATGGTACACGGATTTGACGAATGCTACTTATGGACACGGATTGATCTGTGTTGATCTGTCGCCAGCCGTCAAATCCGTGTACCATCCAGATCAGATCAAGAAGCGATCTTTCATTACCTTCGCATCCAGGAGAGATTTTATGGACGACCAAACCGACTCGCTCCGCGAAATCACGCGCCGGCACTTCTTCAAACAGACCGGCTTCGGCATCGGCGCGATGGCATTGGCTTCGCTAGCTGATCAGAACACCTTCGCCGCGCCAAGGGACAACGACGCGCCACTTGGGCCGCACTTCGCGCCCAAAGCCAAGCGAGTCATCTTCCTGTTTATGGCTGGCGCGCCGTCCCAGTTGGATATGTTCGATTACAAGCCGAAACTGAACCAGTACGACGGGCAAGATATTCCAGCGGAATTCATCAAGGGTGAGCGCTTTGCTTTCATCCAAGGCACGCCGAAGCTGCTGGGCACGCCGTTCGAGTTCAAACGCTACGGCAAATCGGGGCAGGAGATGTGTAACCTGCTTCCGAACCTGGCGCGCCACGCCGATGACATCGCCATTATTCGTTCGATGAAGACGACGCAGTTCAATCACGCGCCTGCGCAAATCTTTATGAATACCGGCCACCAGATTGTCGGGCGTCCGAGCATGGGCGCTTGGATGTCTTATGGCTTGGGCAGCGATAACAAAGACCTGCCGGGTTTCGTCGTGTTGCTGTCGGGCGAAAATAACCCTGACGGCGGCAAAAGCTGTTGGGGCAGCGGCTTTTTGCCGACTGTTCACCAAGGCGTTGAGTTTCGGTCGAAAGGCGAGCCGGTCTTGTTCGTCTCCAACCCCGAAGGCATCAGCAGCAATGTGCGCCGCCAATCGCTGGATGCGATCCGAGACTTGAATCAGATGAATCGCCAAGCTGTTGGCGACCCTGAAATTGACACGCGCGTCGCGGCCTACGAGATGGCTTATCGTATGCAGACAAGCGTGCCAGAACTAACCGACATTGCCAAAGAACCGGCAAAGGTTCACGAAGCTTACGGTACGCGGCCCGGCCAATCGTCGTTCGCCAACAACTGTTTGCTCGCCCGGCGATTGGTCGAACGCGGCACACGCTTCGTGCAGCTTTACCATTGGGGCTGGGACATGCACGGCAACGGAGTCGGCGTGGACATTCCGACCAAGCTGCCACGGATGTGCCGCGAGATTGACCGTCCGATTGGCGCGCTGCTCGACGATCTAAAACAGCGCGGTTTGCTGGAAGACACCATTGTCATCTGGGGCGGCGAATTTGGACGCACTCCGGTCAACGAAGCACGCGCCGGATCAAAGCTGCTGGGCCGCGATCATCATCCGCGAGCGTTCGCTTACTGGATGGCGGGCGGAGGCATCAAGCCGGGCGTGACTGTTGGGCAGACAGACGAGCTTGGTTACAACGTCGTCGAAGACCCGGTCGAAGTTAACGACTTGCACGCAACCGTGCTGCATCTGATGGGCATTGACCACACCAAGCTGACCTACCGTTTTCAGGGCCGTGATTTTCGCCTGACCGATGTCAGCGGAAATGTGGTGAAGAAGCTGTTGGCATAATCAAATTGGGCGGGAAGGGAGAAAAGGAGCATGCCGATTTCTCATCTTGAGATGGCCGCAATCGAAAGAGGGCTTGAAAAAGGCTTTGAGCAGGGTATTGAGCAGGGCCGTGAACAAGGGCGCAAATTAGCCCGTGAAGAATTCCTGAGTGGCTTTGTGGATCGTTTGCTGGTCAAGCGTTTTGGCGAATTGAGCCGCCGGTTGCAAAGCCAGGTACATCGCCTGCCCGCGCCGCAACTGGAAGAATTATGCGAAGCGATGTTCGACTTCAATCACATGAAAGACCTGCGGCAATGGCTCGACCAGCACCCGCCTGAAAAATACTTCAAACCGCGAATGAAGGTGCAAGCGAAAAAGTGATCAACAGCGAAAGCAACTACCTGAGAGCTACTATGAAAATACGAAGACATTTCCTACGTCCAGGCAGCATCCTGTTACTATTGCTCTTGATTATTGCTCCAGCACTAAGAGCACAAAGCGGGCAGCGAAGTAAGCCTGCCAAAGCACTCAACGCTAATAAGGTGCGCGTTTTGTTCCTTGGCAACAGCTTCACCTATTTCAACAATTTGCCGCAGATTATCGTCAGAATGTCGGAGTTAGGGAGCGCGCAAAAACCGATAGATGCCGAGATGGTCACTGTCGGTGGCGCAACACTGAAGAGTTTGTGGGAAGGCGGCAAGGCGCTTGACGCGCTGAAGCGCGGCAAGTGGGATTACGTCGTGCTACAAGAACAAAGCACGCTGGGGCGGGCGGCAACGGCGGGCGGCGTACCGCAGATCAACGATCCCCAGACCTTTCACGAATACGCGCGGCGGTTCAACAGTGAGATCAAGAAGGCGGGCGCTAAGACGGTTTTTTATCTGACTTGGGCTAGGCAGGATGCCCCGCAGACACAGGCTGCGCTGACCAACGCGTATTTGAGTATCGCCAAAGAGTTGCACGCCATCATCGCGCCAGTCGGAATCGCCTGGGAGAGCGCCCTAAACACCAAGCCACAACTGGCGCTACACATCGAAGACAAAAGCCACCCGACGCCGATGGGTTCGTATTTGGCAGCGTGCGTTCTATACGCAACAATCTATGGTAAAAGCCCAGAAGGATTGCCCAGCCAAATCACGGGCATTCAGATTGACCACACCGGCCGCATCATCACCGGTCAGGACGAAAACAAAGGCCAAGCTGAACTGGTCAATGTGAACGCCGAAGACGCCGCGATGCTGCAAAAGATTGCCTGGCAAACCGTCAAACAACAAAGAAAATAGCGGAACCATTTTGCAGGTGATGAAATGAAACGACTAACCTTTTTCATTTTGTGTGCGCTGCTGGCATTCACTGGCCAAGCATCCGTGCAAGGTGAACAGAAATTTGCAGAACTGGGCGATTTCAAACTGGAAAGCGGAGAAGTGATCCGCGATTGCAAGCTCGGCTATCGCACATTCGGTGCGCTCAATGCGGATAAATCGAACGCCATTCTTTTCCCCACCTGGTTCGGCGGCACAAGCGAACAACTGGCAGGTAACATTGGCAAAGGCAGAATGGCCGATGATACGAAGTTCTTCGTCATTGCGGTGGATGCCATCGGCAATGGCGTATCGTCTTCGCCGTCGAACAGTCGGCTGCATCCGGAAATGGCGGGTGATAAGTTTCCGCGTTTTAGCATTCGGGACATGGTCA
This sequence comes from Blastocatellia bacterium, assembly GCA_039922135.1. Classification (GTDB taxonomy): domain Bacteria; phylum Acidobacteriota; class Blastocatellia; order RBC074; family RBC074; genus RBC074. The sequence goes on along the minus strand of JBDSAM010000583.1, from coordinate 1,722 downwards.
ATGCTGAGCATCAATTGGTCACGCGCACGCTAGGCATCAAGAAACTTCATGCCGTAATGGGCATTTCGATGGGCGGGATGCAAGCGTTTGAATGGATGGTCGCCTACCCCGAAATGATGAAGAAAGCCGTCCCCATTGTCGGCACAACGCGGCAGACAGCGTTTGACCTGCTGCTTTGGTCGACCGAACTGCGCGCCATTGAAGAGGCGCGCAAACTGGACACCAGCGATAACGCGGGCGCTGCACTGGTCGCGCGCATACACGCGCTGGCGCTTTACACGCCTGCCTATCGCAACATCAGCACGCCAACCAAAGAGTTTCAAGCCTTCGTCGAAAAGGAAGAACAGAACTATTTGAAAACGTTCAAAGCTGATAATTGGGCGGCGCAGTTGAAAGCGATGATGACCCACAATGTGGCCAGATCATTCAATGATTCGATGCCACAAGCAGCTTCTGCCGTAAAAGCCAAAACATTGGTCATCATTGCGCGGCAGGATATGATGGTCAACCCCGATCCCGCGATTGATTTTGCTCGTTTGCTCAAAGCGGAAATCCTGGAAGTCAACAACGCTTGCGGCCACGTCTTCGCAGCTTGCGACGGCAATATGGTCAACGTGACGGTCGCCAAATTTCTAAACCAATAATAACCAACCCAAGAAAGGAAAGTGGTAGCACTATGGAAAACAATTCTCGACGTGAGTTCATCAGCAACACCACGCGGGGCGCGGTCGGCGCAAGCCTGCTGACCGCCGCCAGTTGGAACAAGGTGCTGGGCGCGAACGACCGCGTGCGCATGGGCGTCATCGGCACGGGCAATCGCGGCTCGGACGTGATGGCTCACTTTTTGAAAGAATCGGATGCCGAAGTGGTCGCGGTCTGCGATGTTTATGAAAAAGCCATGAATGAGGCCAAGGAGAAGGCGGGCGGGAAGGCGAAAACTTATGGCGATCATCGCGAACTGCTCGCGTCAAAAGATGTGGATGCTGTGCTGATCGCCACGCCCGATCACTGGCACGCGCAGATTGCCATTGACGGCTGCAACGCGGGTAAGGCCGTTTACTGCGAAAAGCCGCTGACCTATTCCTGGCAGGAAGGCCACAAGATCATAGAGGCCGCCAAGAATAACAAGACCGTTTTTCAAGTCGGCCTGCAACAGCGCAGCGGCACGCATTATGCCGAAGCCAAGCGCGAGTATTTCGACACGGGCAAAATCGGCAAGATCGCTATGGTCCGCACCTACTGGCACGGCAACACCTACCACCTGCGTAAACCGAACTTCACTGAACAGCCCGCCGGATTGGATTGGAAGCGATGGCTGGGCAATGCGAAATCGCGCCCATTCAACGCGCATCAGTTCTATAACTGGCGCGCCTATTTCGATTTCGGCGGTGGCCAAATCACCGATCTTTTCACGCACTGGATTGACGTGGTGCATTGGTTTGTGGGTGATGACTTGCCGACAGCAGCAACAGCGGCTGGCGGCGTTTATCACTACAAGGACGGACGTACCGCGCCCGACACGATCTCGATTCAACTTGAATACCCGAAAGAATGGGTTGCGACATTCGACGCGACGCTGGTGCCAGGCGGGCGCGGCGCGGCGATTGAATTCATGGGTTCGGGCGGGAGTTTGTACATTGATCGCGGTAGGTACACGTTCCAAGCGGCGGCAGAGCGCAGGCAAGCGCCGCCTGAACCAGTCACCGTCAAAGCTGCGATGGC